>JAYTBL010000673.1:0-8535 GCA_043736975.1 Polyangiaceae bacterium | reverse complement strand
GAACCCTCCACCGGGGTCGGCGCGTCGGCGATGGGGGAGAGCGACGGCAAGCAGGCCACGCCGAGGGCCAGCGTGGCCGCGGTCAGGGAGGCCAGGACCCCGACGACCGCGCCGCGCTTCAGCGCGCGCTGCCCTGAATTGCCGTTGTTTGCCCTGCTCACCACGCCTTGTCGTGCCTTCCAGGCGTTAAGCTACGATGAAACGCGGATGGCCGCGCGCGACCTCGCCTCTTCGTCGTCGCGCACCCGCGTGGCGGGGCCACCGCGGTCCGGCCCGCTGGTGCCTCCGGCGCTCGCCGCGCGCTATCGCTCGCTCTTCGTGCTGGGGCGCGGGGGGATGGGCACGGTCGAGGCGGCGCTCGAGATCGGCGACGGCGACGCCGAACGCCCGGGCTACCAGCGCGTGGTCGCGCTGAAGCGCCTCCTTCCCGACTCGGCGCGTGACACGCGGCGCGTCGAGATGTTCATGCGCGAGGCGCGCCTCGCGGCGATGCTCGATCACCCGAACGTCGTGCGCGCGTTCGACTACGGCGAGATCGACGGCGAGCTGTTCCTCGCGCTCGAGTACATCGAGGGACAGCCGCTCTCGCGGGTGTTGCGCGCGCTCGCCGACGCAGAGGGCAAGCTCGACGTCGCGCTCACGGCGCACCTCCTGGCCGAGGTGTGCGAGGGCCTGCACGCCGCGCACGAGCTGAGGGACGAGGCCGGGCGGCCGCTCGCGCTCGTCCATCGGGACGTGTCGCCGCAGAACGTCATGCTCTCGTACGATGGTCACGTTCGCCTGCTCGACTTCGGCGTCGCGAAGATCGAGGCCGAGAGCGTCACGAAGACCGGCGAGGTGAAGGGCAAGACCGCGTACATGTCGCCGGAGCAGGCGATGGGAGACGACATCGATCGCCGCAGCGATCTCTTCGGCGTCGGCGCGGTGCTCTACGAGTGCCTCACGCTCCAGCGGATGTGGGGCGACGGCACCGACATGGACGTGATCCGCAAGCTCGCGCTGGAGAAGCCGCCGCGCCTGGAGGACGCGCTGCCCGGGGCCCCCGCCGTGCTGTATGCACTCTACACGCGTCTCGTGGGGCGCGAGGCCAAGGAGCGCCCCGCGAGCGCGCTCGACGTGGCGACCGCGCTCCGCACGCTCGTGCCGCAAGGCGCCGAGGCGGCGACGAAGAGCCTGCGCGCGCTCCTCGAGCAGCACTTCGGCGCGCAGGCCATCGAGCAGCACCAGCGCCTCACGCGCTCGCTCGAGGAGGTCGCGCCGGAGCAGGCGCGCGAGCTGCGCGAGAGCGTCAGCCCGGAGAACCCCGAAGAATTCACGTCGCGCCGCCGCGAGTCGCCGCCGCCGCGCGTTTCGAGCGCGAGCGTCGCCGAGGCGACGGGCGAGAACCCGGCGGTGCCGGCAGAGCCGCCGGGCGTGACCGGCGTAGCAGGCGGCTCGCGCGCGGCGAAGCGCTGGCCGTGGATCCTGGTCGCGGGCCTGGCGGTGGCCGGCGTCTTCGTCTGGAAGGCGACCGCAGCCCCGAACGATCGCCCCACCTCGATCGCGACGGTGTCCCCGAAGCCATCCTCCGAGCCCGCTTCCGCCTCCGCCTCCGCCTCCGGCATCGCGAGGCCGGCCACCGCGACCGCGCCGACCGTCGTGAATGCGCCGCCGCCGCCCCTCGCAAGCGGACCGAGCGCGACTCCCGCATCACCCTCCGCGGCGCGCCTGCTCGCGCAGCCCTCGTTGCGCCCGCCGCCGGCGACGTCGACTCCGCCCCCCGCCTCGGCCTCCGCGTCCGCAGCGCGGACCGCAGCGGCTCCTCCTTCGGCCAAGCCGCCGCCGGACGTCGATGATCACCCGTTCTGACGTGCGCACGCTCGCGATCACCGCCGCGCTGCTCCTCGTGCCGCTCGCGGCCCGCGCGCAGGAGCAGCCTCCCGAAGGGCCCCCCGCAGCCGTCGCTGCCGACCCGCTGGACGCGCTGCGCGGTCGCTTCCGCGAAGGCATGGAGAAGTACCGCGCGCGCGCGTTCGGCGACGCGATCGTGGTCTGGGAGTCGATCTACCGCGAGCTCGGCCCCGAGAAGGGCTACCGCGTCGCGTTCGACCTCGGCCGCGCCTACGACGAGGTCGGCGAGCTCATCAAGGCCGCGGAGCACTACCAGACCTACCTCGATCGCGTGAGCGCGCGCCGCGCCGCGGGCGAGTCGCTCGAGCCGAACGTCCAGCTCCAGGAGACGATCGCGCGCGAGCGGCTCGAGCGCATCATCCACATCTACGGTGCGATCCACGTCGCGCCGACCAAGCGCACGGTCATCGTCCACGTCGACAACGCGCCGCCGCGCGTCGCGGGCTTCACCGTGTACGTCGAGCCGGGGCCCCATACCGTGACGTTCGGCAGCGGGCCCGCCGCCGAAGCGCGCAGCGTCACGGTCCGGCGCGGCGAGCTGCTCGAGGTCGAGCCGCCGGACGAAACGCCGCCTCCCGAGCAGCGCTTCGAGACGCGCGTCGAGCATCCCTTCTCGCCGGTCGTGCTCTGGATCGGAGCGGGCGTGGCGGTGGCATCGGTGGTGCTCCCGATCGTCACGCACGTGAACGCGCTCGCCGTGAAGGACGACTTCGACGGCGCGTCGAACCGCGCCGACCAGGTGCGGCTGTCCTCCGACTACGACTCGGCGAAGTCGAACGCTTACGCCGCGATCGCCGTGTCCGCCGCCCTGGGCGCGGCCGCGGGCGGGCTCGCGCTCTGGTACGTGCTCGGGCGCAAGGAGACGCGCCTCCCGGTGCCGACCGCCACCGTCACCGCGACCGGCGCGACCGCGGGCCTCTCGGCGCGATTCTGACTGCGCCCGTGCCCTTGGTCTACTTCTCCTCGTAGATCAGCTCGACGTCGCCGATCAGGAGCACGTCGCCCGGCCGCAGCTTCGCGGGCGCCGAGCCGAGCGGCGCGCCGTTCAGCTTCGTCACGTTCGTCGAGCCGAGGTCCGAGGCCCAGAACTCCCCTTCCAGCGCGTAGACCTCGGCGTGGCGACGCGAGACGCCGTCGCTCTGGAGCGCGAGATCCGCGGCCGCGGTGCGGCCGATCACGCACTCTGCCTTCAAGAGATGCCGGTGCCCGATGCCCGGCCCCTTCCGGATCACGAGGAACGCCTCCGGGTACTTCCCGGCGCTGACCTCGAGCAGCTTGGTGCTCGCCACGCCGCGTGAGCTCATCGGCGCCTGCACGGCGAGCCGCGAGGCGAGCGCGCTCTTGCGGAAGATCTCGTATGCCTCGGGGGGCGGGTTGCGATCCATCGCCATCGCCTCGTCGACCAGCAGCGCGTGGGCCTCGCCGAGCGGTGACTCCTCGCCCACCACGAAGTCCGGCACCTCCTTCATCGCCCCGAGCAGGCCGCGCAGCAGCGCGGCAGCGCCCCCGAACTGGCCGCGATCGGCGAGGGCCCGCGCCTCCTGACGCGCGCGATCCGAGCGCACCAGGAGGAGTCGGCGAACCGCCAGACCCACGGGCGTCGGCGCGCGCGCTGCGATCTCGATCGTCGTCTGGTGGGCGAGCAGCAGGGTCGCGCGCGTACCCGGGCGACGCCAGCCGAGACGGAGCTTCGCCACCTCGAGCAGGAAGCGCTGGGCGCTAGGCGCCTTCACGCGGAGCTCCGCGACCACGAGCCGGCTCGTGCCCGGCACCATGTCGGGCAGCGGGATCGTCAGGCCGCCCGCGGAGAAGCGCGTCGGCTCACCGCCGAGGAGCTGCACCACCTCGATTCCCTCCGCCGGCGCCACCGAGAGCTCGAGGGAATCGGCCACCACGTCCGCCTGGCCGCCCAAGGCCCGCGCGAAGGCCCGCGCGCAGGTGGCGGGATCGGGCACGAACGCGTAGCCGCCGCCGCCCGCGTCGCCGATCGCCGCGAGGATGTCCTCGTCGTGCTTCGCGCCATACCCCAGCGCCGAGAACGACGTGGTCGCGCGATGCTTCGCCATCACCGCGCGCAGGTCGGCCACGGTGCGCGCGCCCTGGTTCGGCTCGCCGTCGGACAGCACGACCACGCCCCGCCGCCGGCCGGCGCCGCTCGGGCCGAGCGTCGCCGCCGCCAGGTCGAGGCCGGCCTCGATGTTCGTCTGCCCCTCCGCGAACAGCCGCGCCACGCGCGCGCGCACCAGCTTCTTGCCCGCGGCGTCGACCGCCACCGGCTCCGCCACCACCGTGGCGCCGTTCGAGAACGCGATCACGCCGATGCGGTCCTCGGGCCGCAGACCATCGAGGAGGCGGTCGACGGAGCGGATCACCTGATCGAGCGGCTCGCCCTGCATCGAGCCCGAGACATCGATGGCGAGCACGGTGGTGGCGGGTGGCAGGGCGATCTCGAGCGGCTCACCGCGCGCCTCGATCGCGACGACGAGGTGCAGCGTGGCGTCGACACCGGGCTCCACCGAGGCGCGATCGAGCAAGACCTCCAGTGTCAGGGCCATCGGTGAAGCATCCGCACCGAGGCCGCTCCGCGCAAGCTGGGCCGTCAGAAATGCATCGCCGCGAGCACGTTCGCGAAGTCGTCGGTCCAGACCTTCTGGTTGGCGGGGGGTTGGAGGCGCCGCCACTGGGCATTCTTGGCGACGATCGCGTCGAGCGCGTCCAGCGACTCGCTGAGGCAGACCCAGTGCGAGCTGGCCCGCTCGACGTCGCTCTTCTCGCGCGGCGCGTCGCTCTCGTTGCGCCCGATGGCGAGCATCTGCGCGTCGCTCGCGAGCGCGGCCAGGATCGGCTCGAGCATCACGTGCCGGTTCGAGACGTGCGCCAGCAGGACTCCCCCGGGCGTCATGGTGCGCTTGTAGATGGCGAGCGCCTCGCGCGTCATGAGGTGGATGGGGATGGCGTCGGAGCTGAAGGCATCGAGCACCAGGACGTCGAAGCGCGCGGCGCCGCCCTCGCGCAGCCGCAGGCGCGCGTCCCCCATCTCGATCGCGACGTTCGCGCCCGGCGGGGCGCCGTCGAGGTACGTGAAGTAGGTCCTGGCAATGTCGACCACGCGCGGGTTCAGCTCGAAGAAGGTCCAGGTCTCGCCGGGCCTCACGTAGGCCGCGAGCGAGCCGACGCCGAGGCCGATCACGCCGACGCGCCGCGCCGCGGCCTCGACGACGCCCGAGCCCGTGGTGCCAGTCGTGATCGGGCCGAGCACGTCGCCGGCGGGACCGGTGGGCGAATAGTACGTGAGAGGAACACGCTTCTGCGCCGGGTCGATCGACTGCGCGCCGTGGACGGTGCTGCCCGAGACGAGCAGGAGGAACCTTCCCGTCGGATCGCGGCGCACCTTGAGTGAGCCGAAGAAGTCGCGCTCCTTGTGCACGGTGTTGCCGGTGAGCCCGCCCGACATCGTGCTGACGACGAGGATGCCGCCCAGCGCCACCGCGTAACGGATCGGCTTCCGCGACCACGCGAAGGCGGCGAGCACCGGAAGCACGTACATCCAGAGGACCGAGGTCTTCGCCGACGCTCGGAGGATGCCTCCGAGCGTAACCAGGCCGAACGTCAACGCCGCCAGACCGAGGCCGTAGAGGGCGTCGCGCCGCCAGGTCGCGAGCGGCTGGTCGGCGCGCTCGATGGCGATGCGCGCGAGGAGCACGAGCGCGATGGCGATGGGGTACTCCAACAGATCGTCGAAGATCACCGGGGCCACCAGCCCGTTGAACGCGCCGCCGAGCACGCCGCCCACCGAGAGCAGCAGGTAGAACTCGGTGAGGCGGGTGTGGTGCGGCCGGCGCAGCGCGAGCGCGCGATGGCACACCACGCTGGCGACGAAGAGCAGCCCCAGGTGCAGCGCGACGATCAGCGAGGCCGGCTCGTTGATCCCTGCCGCCTTGCTTATCCCGACCACCGCCGCCAGGAACGCGAGCACACGCGACGCGGTCGCCTGCGCCACCACCTGCTTCTTGGCGAACGCGACGATGAACGACGCGAGGTAGAGCGCGAGGGGCACCACCCACAGGAGCGGGACGCTGGCGAGATCGGTGGTGACGAACTCGGTCGCGCCGAGGAGCAGGCTCGACGGCGCGAACGCGAGCAGCAGCCACACCAGGCGCTCGCGCCCGACCGACCGCAGCGCCGGCAGCGCGACCTCCTCCGATGTCGTGACGACAGCGGGGGCCGGGGTTCCCGCCGCTCCCCGCGCGGGATGCTTCTTGCGGAGCGCAGTGAGCGCGCACACCACGACCAGCACCGCGAATCCAGCGAAGGCGACCGACATGAGTCGGCTCTGATCCTTGAGCGCGAGGAACGGCTCGATCGCGAACGGATACCCCAGCAGCGCGACCATGCTCCCAGCATTGCTCGCGCTGTAGAGATGGTAGGGATCGGTCTCGCCGAGCTCCGCGTACCAGCGCTGAAGCAGCGGCGACGTCGTGGAGAGGACGAAGAACGGCAGCCCCACCGAGCGCAGCAGCACCACCAGGAGGCCGAGCGATCGGCTCTTCGCGGTGAGCGTCTGCACCAGCGCCTCGTCGACCACGATGGGCAGCACGAAGAACGCCGCGGCGATCAGCGCCATCTGGAGCATCACCTGCGTTCGCAGCGGGAGCCGCGAGCCGACGACGTGCGCGTAGAAGTACCCCGCCAGCACGAGCGCCTGGAAGCAGAGCGAGCAGAGGATCCACACCGCGGGCGCGCCGCCCAGCAGCGGCACGATCATGCGCGCGACCATGGGCTGACACGCGAAGAGCAGCGTCGCGCTGACGAAGAGGGTTACGGCGAAGCGGAGCATCGGGAGCGCGAGGGCCGAAGAGTCTACCCTTTCTCGATGCCGTATTTGCGGAGGTACGCGCGCACGTGGTGCCGCTCCATCCCGCTCTGGCGCGCCATCTCGCTCACGTTGCCTTTTGCCACACGCGAGAGCTGGGCGAAGTAGTCACTCTCGAAGCCAGCGATGGCGCCACGCTTCGCCTCGGCGAACGCGGTCTGGGGTCGCTGCGGCTGGTCGGCCACGGAGTCGCGGGCGAGGGTGAGGACGTCGTCGATGGCCTCGGGCGTGTCGGCGAGCGTCGCCGCGACCTGCGCGACGTTCACGAGCTCGCGGACGTTGCCCGGCCAGTCGTAGTTGCCGAGGCGCTGATCGATCCAGCCCTCCACCACCGGCGCGGCCTCGGGCTTCCCGACCCGCTTGCAGATCTCCTCGACCAGGAGCGGGAGGTCGCCGAGGCGCTCGCGGAGCGCGGGCATCTCGACGCGCACCTGCGCGATGCGAAAGAAGAGGTCGCTGCGGAACCGGCCGGCGTTCATCTCGACGCCGAGATCGCGGCGGGTCGCGGCGAGCACGCGCACGTCGATCGGCTCGAAGGCGTTGCCGCCCACGCGCTTCACCTGGCGCTCGGCAAGCGCGCGCAGCAGCTTCGGCTGGAGGTCGAGCGGCAGCTCGCCGAGCTCGTCGAGGAACAGCGTGCCTTGCTCGGCCTGGACGAACAGGCCGTCGCGATCGCCGGTCGCGCCCGTGAACGCGCCCTTGTCGTGACCGAACAGCTCCGAGCCGATCAGCTCCCGCGGGATCGCGCCGCAGTTGATCGCGACGAAGGGCCCGTTGGCGCGCCGCGACGCCTCGTGGATGCCCTGGGCCACCAGCTCCTTGCCGGTGCCGGTCTCGCCGACGATCAGCACGCCGCACTCGGTGCCCGCGGCGCGCCGCGCCAGATCGACCGCGGATCGCAGCGCCGGATCGCGGCCGACCAGGCGATCGAAGCCGGTCCGCACCCGGGTCGGAGGCCCCAGCGCCATGAGCTGGGTGTCGCCGAGCGTCAGCACCGTGCCGGCGGTGACCTCGGCGCACTCGATGCGGCGCTCGTCGAGGAACGTGCCGTTGCGGCTGCCGACGTCGCGCACGTACAGCGACGGGCCGTGGCGCTCGAGCACGCAGTGCAGCCGCGACACGCACGGATCGGCGAGGACGATGTCGCAGCTGTCGCCCTTGCCGACGACGTAGCGCCGATCGTCCTCGATCGGGATCTCGAGGCCGGAGCCCTGATCGCGCAGCGCCATGATCCGCGTGGCGAGGCGCCGCGGACTGAGGTTCGCCTGGGTGTCTGGACCTGGTTCCCGCGGTTGAAGCGTCATCTCCCCTGCCCTTTCGACCGTTCACAGCGTCGGTTGCGCGAAATTCGTGAGCAGCATCGATGCCAGCGACAAGCGCGCGAACCCACGCCGCGCGTGGCCGGAATCCGGCCAGCGCGCTGTCCGGCTGGCCGGGTTTCGCCCACTCCCGGACAGTCATACAGTGACGGACCGTGACCGCGCTCGAGGACGAATGGCTGTGGGGCTGGGATCGCACGCCGGCGATCGTGTCGGTGTGGGCCGAGCCCGACGGCCACGCGATGGTGTGGCGGCGGCCGGGCGGTGGCGCGCTGGTCCGCGACGACGTGCGGTTCCGACCGTGGCTGGTGCTGGAGTCGCTCGACGATCTCGCGCACCTCGGCTCGCGGCTGGTCCCCGAGGCGGCGGCGACGCCGGGCGCGATCACCTACGCCGAGCTCGACGGCCCGGGCGCGCTGCGCTTCCTGGTCCGCGCCGACGACGGCCGCGCCC
>JAYTBL010000672.1:0-3483 GCA_043736975.1 Polyangiaceae bacterium | reverse complement strand
GAGGCCCAGGCCGCGGCGCGGATCGTGAGCGAGCACGTCGCGCGGGTGATGGACGCCGGCACGACCGCGACCGGCGCGCCGTTCCTGGTCATGGAGTACCTCGAGGGCTGCGACCTCGAGGAGCTGCTCGCGGTCGAGGGGCCGCTGCCGATGACCGAGGTCGTCGACTACCTGCTCCAGGCCCTGGAGGCGCTAGCGCACGCGCACGCGGTGGGCCTGGTGCATCGCGACATCAAGCCCGCGAACCTCTTTCTGGCGTGCCGTGCCGACGGCGGCAACGTCATCAAGATGCTCGACATCGGCATCTCGAAGACCATGGAGGCGCGGCCCGAGGACCGCGTCCTCACCGGGCAAGCTGTGCTCGGCTCGCCGGTGTACATGTCGCCGGAGCAGCTGCGCAACGCGAAGGACATCGACGCGCGCGCCGATCTCTGGTCGCTCGGCGTCGTCGCGTACGAGCTGCTCTGCGGCAAGCCTCCGTTCGACGGTGACGGCGTGGGCGAGATCTTCGCCGCGATCCTGGAGAAGGAGGCAGAGCCGCTGCACACGAGGAACTGGCGGCTACCGCCGGAGCTCTCGTCGATCATCGCGAAGTGCATCGAGCGGAAGCCCGAGGAGCGCTGGGCCGACGCCGCCGCCCTCGCGAAGGCGCTCAAGCCCTACGGAAGCGGGACCTACGATCCGCTGATCGAGCGCGCCGAGCAGGTCCTGGCGCGCGCGAAGATGTTCAAGCGCATGGAGACGCCGTCGGAGCTGCGGCGCGTGGTGCAGGCGCTCGACGCCGTGGCCGAGAGCGCGCGCACCACCGGAGGCGGTACCCGCACCAGCGAGGCGCTGCCGCTCGTCACGAAGAAGGCCGACGAGGTCGCCGCGCCCGCGCCGCATTCGGTGCGCGACACCATCGAGGACGGCCTCACGACGCGCGCGCGTGGGCTGGTGCGCCGCCGTCCGGTCGCGCGCTGGGTCGGGGCGGCCGCGGCCGCCACCGTGATCGTGATCGGCGTCGCGGCGGTGGCGGCGGTCCGCTCGCGTTCCGTCGCGCTGGTCGTCGACCCGCGCGCGGCGGTCAGCGCGGCGGCGCCCGGGACCGCGCCTGCCGCGGTCGAGCCGGCGGCCAGCGCCGCGGAGAGCGACCCGATGGTGATGGACTTGCCCGATTCCCCCGGACACACTGGTGCTCCCGGTACCGGACGCACCCGGAGCGTGAAGCCGGGTGGCAAGCCGCAGCGACCGAAGTTCCTGAACAGCCGCGAATGACCCGCCTCGGGATCCTGACCGCCACCAGCGCGACGCTCGCTCTCTCCCTCGTCGCCACGCGCGCGCCCGCGCAGTCGTCCTCGGGGGTCTCCAACGAGATGCGCGCCGAGTACCTGTTCCGATCGGGCGAGAAGAAGTTCGACTCCGGCCGTCATGCCGAGGCGTGCGCGGATTTCACGGAGAGCCTGCGCCTCGGCCCGAAGCTCGGCACGCTGCTGAACCTCGCGCTCTGCCACGAGACGATCGGCAAGACCGCGACCGCCTGGGGCGAGTACCACCACGGCGCGGTGTGGGCGGCGCAGAACGGCCAGCGCGATCGCCACGACTTCGCCCTGAGCCACGCCGTGGCGCTCGAGACGAAGCTGCCGCGCGTGCTCCTGCAGCTCCCCACCGATGGCGCGCTCGCCACGGTCGACATCGATGGTGAGCCGCTCGCCGACTCTCGCTGGTACCTGCCCTTGTTCCTCGATCCTGGCGAGCACTCGGTGACGCTCGGCGCGCCCGGCAAGGAGCGCAGCACCGTGAAGTTTCGCGTCATCGCGTCGCCCGCCGAGCAGCTCGTCGCGGTGCCGGCGCTCCACGATCTCGCGCCGCCGCAGGCGCCGGTTGCGGTCGCCCCTGCTGCGTCCGATCCCGACCATGGCCGCCGGCTCGTGGGCTACTCGCTGCTGGGCGTGGGGGCGGCGGGCGTCGCGCTGGGCATCACGTTCGGGCTGCTGGCGGTGAGCAAGCGTGACGAGATCGGATCGCGCTGCGTGAGCAATCGCTGCACGGCCGAGGGCGCGGATCTCTATCGATCGTCCCAGCAGAACGCGGCGGTCGCGACGTGGAGCTCGGTCATCGGCGTGGGCGCGGGCGCGGTCGGCGGGTGGCTGCTGCTCACGAGCCAGCGTCCGACGAAGGCTGCCACCGCGCCGAGGATCGGGATCACCCCGTTCGGCGTGAGGGGCGTGTTTTGACGACGGGCCGCGCGCTCTTCCTCGCAGGGCTGCTCCTCGCGCTCGCCACGGCAGGCTGCTCGTTCCTGCTCGGCGTCTCGGAGGATCCGCTGGTCGACGCCTCGGACGCGGGCGACGAGGACGCCGCCCCGGAGTAGCCGCTCGCCCAGGAACTTTCCGCCAGCGGCCCTGTCCTCAGGACAGGACCATGAGACGCGAGGGGCCCGCGTCAGGAATCTTCGAAGAATGTGGCCCCATCTCGGAAGCCGATCCGCTCTCGGCGCGTGACTTTGCACTCTCCCTCGAGAGTGTTGCACCATGGCCGGAAGTGTCTCTGCCGGAAGACGTCGAAGCCAAGCTGATCGAGCGACTGATTGCGCGTGACGAACGCGCCTTCAACGAGCTCGTCACGGCGTACGGACGCCGCGTGTCGGCGCTCGTGCTGCGCATGCTCGGCAACCGCGCCGAGGCCGAGGATCTCACGCAGGAGGTCTTCGTCCAGGTCTTCAAGGCCATCGGTACGTTCCGCGGCGAGTCGAAGCTCTCGACGTGGATCTATCGAATCGCGGTGAACCTGTGCAAGAACCGCTCGAAGTACCTGCGCGTGCGGCACGCGAACGAGCAGGACGAGCTCGAGGCGGTGGCGGAGCGCATCCCGCTCGGCGACGCGCAGAAGGCCAACGTCGCCCACATCGAGCGGCCCGACGAGGCGATGGCGGGCCGCCAGGTCGAGAAGATCGTGCAGGACGCGATCCTCAAGATCGAGCCGGCGTTCCGCGAGTGCCTGATCCTGCGTGACGTGGAGGAGCTCAGCTACGAAGAGATCGAGGAGATCACCGGGCTCGCCGCTGGTACGGTGAAGAGCAGGATCTTCCGGGCGCGGGCCCAGCTCAAGGAGATCGTCGAGCGTGAGCTCGGTGAGAAGATCGGATGAGCGACGAGACCAGCAAGGCGGACGAGGTCGAGGTCGAGGAGGTGGAGGTTCCCGCCTTGAGCGCGCTGCTCAAGCGCTCGCTCGAGCCGGCGCCCTTGCCGCCCAGCGCGGAGCCCGTGCCCGACGACGCGGAGAAGGATCGCCTGCTCCTCGCGTCGGTCCAGCGGAAGCTCCGCCAGCGATCGAAGGGTAAGTTCTACGCCGACGGCTGGAGCACGTCGCAGTCGCGCGTGAACTACGCGCTGGTGGCGGGCGTCATGCTGGTGGTGATCGTGGCGGTTTACTTGGCGATGGGCCCGATGGGGATCTCCCTGCACTAGGGATCACGGCCCGATCGTGAAGCCCGGTTCATAC
>JAYTBL010000671.1:0-17750 GCA_043736975.1 Polyangiaceae bacterium | reverse complement strand
CTCCCCGTGCCCAAGAACCGCAAGGCCAAGGGCAAGGGCGAGGTCCGCGTGGTCGGGGCCCGCGCCCACAACCTGAAGGACGTCACGGTCGCGGTGCCCACCGGCCTCTTCACGTGTTTCACGGGCGTCTCGGGCAGCGGCAAGTCGAGCCTGGTGGTCGACACGTTGCTCCCCGCCGCCCGCGCGAAGCTCTACTCGGCGACCGCGCCCATCGGCGACTGCGACGCGGTCGAGGGCCTCGACAACGTCGACAAGGTCATCTCCATCGATCAGGCGCCGATCGGCCGCACTCCGCGCTCGAACCCGGCGACCTACACCGGCGTCTTCGCGCTGCTCCGCGAGCTCTACGCCGGGCTGCCCGAGGCGCGAGCGCGCGGCTACAAGGCGGGGCGCTTCTCCTTCAACGTGAAGGGCGGGCGCTGCGAGGCGTGCCAGGGCGACGGCGTGCTGCGCGTCGAGATGCACTTCCTGCCAGACATCTTCGTCACCTGCGATACGTGCAGCGGCAAGCGCTACAACCGCGAGACCCTCGAGGTCGAGTACCGCGGCCTCTCGATCGCAGATGCGCTGGACGTCACGGTGGTGCAGGCGCTCGAGCTCTTCGACAAGGTGCCGCGGGTCCGGGATCGCCTGGACGCGCTGCGCCGGGTCGGCCTCGGCTACCTGACGCTGGGCCAGCCGGCAACGACGCTCTCGGGCGGCGAGGCGCAGCGCGTGAAGCTGGCGCGCGAGCTGGCGCGCAAGGCGACGGGCCGCACGCTCTACGTCCTCGACGAGCCCACGACAGGGCTTCACTTCATGGACATCGAGGTCCTGCTGGGCGCGATCCTCGAGCTGCGCGACCAGGGCAACACGGTCGTGGTGATCGAGCACAACCTCGACGTCGTGGCGTGTGCGGACTGGGTGATCGATCTCGGCCCGGAGGGCGGCGACAAGGGCGGGGAGATCGTCGCGGAAGGGACGCCAGAGATGATCGCGAAGACCAAGGGCTCCCACACCGGCCACTACCTGAAGGACGTCCTCGGGCGGGCCGTCGAAAACACCGCGCGCAAGAAGAAGCGCGACGCCTCCGCCGCGACGACCTCGTAGCCGAGCGCGAAACGTGGCTGAGCGTCGTGCGAGACCAAGCGCTGCCTAGGAGGGCCGAGGAGCCGTACTCATGTACGGTGACGAGGACCGACGCCGGCAGCGCGCCGGTATCGCGCGACGATCGGCCGCGTTTCTACGTGTAGTCCTTCTCCATGCGCTCCTGATCCTCCTTGCAGCGGATGCAAAGCGTGGTCTCCGGGCGCGCCTCGAGGCGCTTGACGGAGATCTCCTCGGAGCACTCTTCACACGTGCCGAAGCTGCCGTCCTCGATCTTGTGGAGGGCCTTCTCGATCTTGTCGAGGAACACCTTCTCACGCCCGCGGAGGCGGAACGTGAAGGACTGGAGATACTCGCTGGACGCGAGATCCATCTCGTCCGGAAGGTCATTCGCATCGAGAGCCATGTCCTCCTCGAGCGTCTGCTTCGCCTTCTTGACGATCTCATCCCGCTTCTCGGTGAGCAGCGTCTTGAACTTCTTGAGCTGAACCTTGTTCATCCGCCTGCCTCTGCGCCTTGTCTTGGTACGAGCCTGAGCTTCACGAAGCACTGGAGCGTAACCACTTCCGTAAGGGCGGAGCACCTTAAACACCGGGACGGCTCAGGTCAACGTCTCAGGTGGTTATTGGTGCGCCTCCCGCGATTGTCTCCAGGGCGGTCGTGATTGCCGCCGGCTCTCCGCGCGAATAGCCCAACGGAGTGCTCAAGCCGGTTCTTCCTTCGTGGGATCGCCCGTTCTACGTCGGCATCGACGAGAACGGCATGGGCCCGCGCCTCGGCCCCCTCATCGTCACCAGCATCCTCGCCGAGGTCGACGACGCGGGGGCGAAGGTCGTCACCTCCCGACCCCGGGGGGCGATCGCCAAGCGCATCGGTGACTCGAAGAAGCTCGTGGCCTTCGACGATCTCGCGCTCGGCGAGGCATGGGCTCGCGCCATCACGCTGCGGGCCGGCCTCACCGCGCGGACGCCCGCCGAGCTCCTCGCCGCGGTCGCGATCGATCCGGCGGACGTGCTCCAGGCGCCCTGCCCCTCACACCATGTCGACCTCTGCTGGAGCACGGAGGGCGAGCGCTTTGCGTCCGACGACGCCGCGGTCGCCGTCCTCACCAAGGACCTCGTGAGCCTCGAGCGCAAAGGGGTTCGCATCCGGCGCGCGCGGGTCGCGGTCGTGTGCACGAAGCGCCTCAACCAGGCCATCGACCGCGGCCTCTCGCGCTTCGACATCGACCTCCACACGATGGAACGCCTCACGCTCGACGCGCGCGACGAGGTCGACTCCGAGGTCTACGCGCTCTGCGGGAAGGTCGGCGGCTTCGACTTCTACGGCCCGCGCTTCGGTCCGCTCGCCGGCTACCTCCGCACGATGCTCGTCGAAGGGCGGGCGCGCAGCGAGTACCAGGTGCCGGGCGTAGGTCGGCTCGCGTTCCTCCGCGACGCCGACGACACGCATCTGATCGTCGGCCTCGCCTCTCTCGTCGGGAAGTGGGCGCGCGACTTCCTCATGCGCCGCGTGGTCCGCTACCACCGCACGCACGACACGCTCGCTCAGGATCTCCCGGACGCGAGCGGCTACCACGACCCGACGACGACGCGCTTCATCGCGTCGTCCGCGCTCGTCCGCAAGACGCGAAACGTGCAGCCTGCATGCTTCGAGCGGCTGGCGCTCGGGTCGCTACCTACTTCTTCGGGGCCGAGGAAGCGCCCGAAGGGGCGGCCGGAGCTCCCGCGCCTGCTGCCGCCAGAAGAGGCTTGATCTTCGCGATCGACTCGTCCCTCGTGAAGCGCGCCTTCTCCTTGTCGGGACCGCGCAACGCATACTCCTCGTCGGCGATGCCCCAGATGGCGCTGCCCTTGCGGACCACGAGGAGCTCGATCTTCGGACCACCGCCCTGCGGAGCGACCACGACGTGCGCCGCCTCGTCCCCCATGCCAGGGACGGGCAGCGTGCCCGGCTTCGACTTGATGGTCTTGAACGCGTCCTTCGCCTGCTCGGCGTCGTCCTTGAAGATGGCGAGCGTGCGCCAGCGACGCTCGCCCTCCTTGTAGAAGCCGAGCGCACCGGGGCCGACGCCCTTCCATTCGTAGATGTCCTTCGGCTGGAACACGATGCCGTTCGGCAGCCGGTTCGGCTCGGGCAGCGCCGCCGCGGCCGGCGGCAGGGTGCGCGCGCCAGGTAGCTGGCTACCGATCTCCTTGCCGACGGCGCGAAGGATCGCGTCGCTCGACTTCGCGAGCTGCTCGGGAGACTCCTGCTCGTTCACGTACTGGAGCTCGACGAGGTACTGACCTCTCCATACGTAAGCGCGCCCAGTGCCGATGGCCCCGGCGGCGCCCCCCTCGAAGACCTTGGGGGTGGAGGGCTCGGCAGGGTCGCCTGCCACCACCCGGAGCGTGAACATGCCGTAGGCGCCCGCCACATCGGCGAACTGCGACAGGTTCACCTCGACGGTGCCGCCCTGCCCGCTGCCGTCGACATAATGAAGTGACACGACGCGCTTCAGGCCGAAGCGCTTGTAGACCTCGCATTCACCGTCGAACGCGGTCGTGCAGACCTCGTCCATCGAGAGCTTTCCCTTCTCGCCGTAGGTCTTCACCTCGCCCTGCGGGTCCACGCAGTAGCCAGAGACGCGCTTCGGCAGCATCGGTGCAGAGATCGCGTCCGTGAGCTCGCCACCGCCCGACGTGCACGCCCCGGCCTTCGCGCCCGAAGCGCTAGGAGGAGGGGGCGGGGGCGGGTCGCCGCTGCTGCGCTTGTCGTCCTTCGAGCAGCCCGAGCAGGCGCCGAGCAGCACCAACAGGCAAGAGCGTGACAGCGGATGGGCGGCCCAGCGGAGCTTCGGCATGCGGGGAGTCATACCGCGCCCACCGGCGCGGGTGAAAGCGAAGGTGAGAGAAGTGCGAGGCGGGAGCTCCGCAGCGCCATCGCACCTTTTTTCGTAGCCACGCAAACGGTTCTGCGCCCGCCCTCGACGAGCTCGGGCGATGGGCGTGAAATGCCGCTGCCGCTCGGTCCGTATGCGGGGCACGGGGCTTGCTCGGGGGGGCTCGGTGCGAACTCCGGGGGAGCGTCTGCGAACGATGAGGCGGGTCCGCGCGGCCCAGGCCGGCTTCACGCTCGTCGAGCTGATGATCGTGGTGGTGCTCATCAGCATCCTCGCCGTCATCGCGACGCCCGCGATGCGTGGCGCCCGCGATGACCGTCTCGCCTTCGACTACGCCCGCCGGATCGAGCAGCTCGTGGCGCGGGGGCGGGCGCGAGCAGCGGGCCGCGGGGGCTCGCACCTGTTCATCGCCGCGCCCAGCGGGGCTGCGCGGGGTAGGTTCCTGCTGTTCGAGGCGCTCGATGGAACGCTGCCTGCAGTCGGCGGCCCGAACCCCCTCGGCAACTGCAAGGCGGCCACTCAGTGGGCCGAAGTCGCCGCGTTCGCACCGGGCGCCGTCGGCAACACCGCGCGCATCGTCGACGGGCTCGAGCTCGACACTGCCGGCGTCAACGTCGCCGCAGACATCCGGACCGCGTTCAGCGTCAACAACGTGGGAGCCGGCGCGGTCGCGATCTGCGTCAATCCCTCGGGCGCCACCTACGTGGGTGTGGGAGCGAACGCGGTGGCCGCCATCGCGGACATGCAGATCCAATCGGTTCCCTTCGCTGGCTCCGCACAGTTCGCGGTGACCCGCAACAGGGCCGGCGTTCCCGTCGGCCTCCAGCGAAACGTCATCGTCGCCGGCACCGCTGCACCGCGGATCAGGTCCCAATGAGCATGATGAACCGCTCCGGACAGCGCGGCTACACCGCGGTCGAGGTTCTCTCGGCGATGACGTTGCTCGCGATCGGCGCCGCGGGCGTGATCGGCATGCAGCGCGTGACGCTGCAGGGTTCGGAGGACGCGCGGCGCTTCGACATCGGCGGCAACATCGCCAACGGGTGGAGCTCGCGCCTCCAGCGCGACTCGACGCAATGGACGGAGCCGAACGCCATCAACCTCCAGACCAACAACCTCGGCCTGACCAAGTTCCTTAAGGACGTCGACGTCCCCTGCGGGAGCATCACGCCGATCGGCTTTTGCAACCCACCGGCGACGCTACCCTCCGTGGGGACCGGGTCCTTCGACATCTATGGCCGTGACCTCCCGGCCAACAGCACCACGGCAACGTACTGCGCGCAGTACCGGCTGGTGTGGATCGCGGATCCCGGCTTCAAGCTTCCTCCTCCCTACAAGCCGGCGGGCCTGATGCGCGCGGAGGTTCGCGTGTTCTGGTCACGGCTCGAGAGAAACCCGGTCGGAGATTGCGCTGCGACCACGCCCGACCTGGCGGACGCGAACACCCGGTACCACTTCGTTTACGCCACGACGGCGATTCGAGAGAACGCATTCCGCGAATGAGGCAAGCACGCTCGAGAGTCCGGGGCTTCACGCTGGTCGAGCTGATGGTCTCGCTGGTGGCCGGCCTCATTGTCACCATCGCCGTGGTCGGCCTCGCGCGCGCGGCCACGACCACCTTCTTCGAGGCCGCCCGGATCTCCACCGTGGAATCGACGGTACGAACCGCGGCCGAGCGGCTGCGTCAGGATCTGGCGCGGTCGGCGTACATGTCGACGGGCAACATCAAGCTCGCCCGCGACGGCGCGCTGCCCCCGGCGAGCGTCCCGATGGCCCACAAGATCGCGGTCGTCAACCCCAGCGTCATCGGCGGCCCTGGCGGATCGCGGTACGCGGCGCTCAACGATCTCCAGGGCGTCCAGATCATCCGCGGTGGGTCGGGCAACGCACCGATCCCGAACGCCGGGACGGCCGGTCCGAACACGCTCTCGGCGAACAACGGGCTCAATCCCGACGCGCTCATTCTAGGCGGCAACTACACCACCGACGATTCGTACCAGGGCACCTTCTTCAATACCCCGGGCAGCTGCGGCGTCCAGAACGTCGCGCTCACCCTTGCCGCCGACGCGGCGGTTCGTCGCCTCATCACGTCGACTCCGGTGCCGCTCACCTCCGTCCAGGCCGCGTTCACACCGGTACCAGGCCGCCTATTCTCGGCGCGCGTCGTCGACGCGCGCGGCTGCCAGCACTACGTGGTGGTGTGCGGCGTCACGGCCAACGCCGCCGGCGCGCAGATCAGCTTCTCGCCGGACGACGGCGGAGGTCCGGCCGTCCTCCAAGGCGGAGGAACGAACTGTGGCGCGAAGGACAGCGAGCCGGTGACCATCAGTCCGGTGCAACGCGTGCGCTGGTACATCGGCCCCAACGTCGACCCGGCGCTCGATCCGGCGGCGGGTGTGGAGGTCGCGGGCAACAAGTTCAACCTGTATCGCGAGTTCCTGGACGCGGCGAATCCGCCCGTACCCATCGTCGCGATGCGTCAGATCGTCGCCGAGTACGCGGTCGATCTGAAGCTCGGGTTGAGCGTGGTGAACGCGTTGGGCGGCGTGGAGGTCTTCGACATGGACGACACGGGCACCGCGGTCGGCCTCTACGGCCAGGCGGCGTCGGCGACGCTCCCCAACGCCGAAGGGCCGCAGCGGATCCGTTCGGTCCGCTTCCGGCTCGTGACCCGCACCGCGGTCCCCGACCGCAATCAGAACCTCGTCGTCCTGCCCGGCGCCCCCTACATCACGCGCTACTGCGTGACCAACGCGCCAGCTGCGACCTGCAAGAGCTTCACGCGGGTGAGGACGATCATCTCCGAGGTCGCCCTCACCAACCAGCTCGGGATGACCTACTGATGCAAGCGAGAACGCAGACCAAGGCATCGCGGCAGGCGCGCGCACGCGCGCGCGCTCGTCGGCACAACGCCGGCGCGGTCATGTTCATCGTGGCCGTGACGCTCGGGCTCCTCGCGGTCATGGGCGTCTACGGCCTCTCGGCGACGTCCGCCGACATCCGCGCCGCAGGCCACATGCGCGAGGCGCTCCAGGGCCAGCGCGCCGGCGAAGCCGCGCTCATGATGACCGCCGAGACCTTCAACCCGACCATCGCGCAGGCGCTCGTCACGCAGATGCAGCTCGGGCAGGGCCAGGCCCAGAACTGCGCGACGGCGGCGGCGTTCACCGGCAACGTCGACACGCGCGCCGCCGAGTCCTGCATCCGCCTCGACCCCGACCGGATGGTGAGGATCGCAAACACCTCCAATTTGGCCACCCCGAACGCGTGGGTGGTCGAGCCTGTCCCGGCTCGTCCGGGATTCTCGGAGAAGAGCTTCGGAGAGGTGGGCAATCGCCCGTACATCACCGTGGAGCTCACCAACCCGATCACCAGCGAGGTCGCCGCGGGCAACTCGCAGACCGTGCGCTACAGCCAGCTGACCGCGACCGTGTTCGTGCGCATGAAGAGCGTTCCCTTGGCGGGGAACCCCGACCTGATTCCTGCGGATTCGAGCATCGTCGGGAGGGGGCGGATCACTGTGGGCCCGAGCTTGGCCAACGGCGGCGCTCCGTCGAATTTCTGAGGAGGACGGCATGAATTCGAGGCTTCCCGTTGGCACTACTGCTCGGCCGTTCGCGCTCCTGAGCGCGCTCGGCGCCCTGTCGCTGACCATCCTCGGCACGAGCGGTGACGCGCGCGCTCAGGTCGTCGGCAACACGACGCGCCCCCTCCCGAACGTCCTCCTGCTCGTCGACTCCTCGGGCTCCATGGAGCGGATGCCCGACAGCTCGCTCCCCAGCGACAACCGCCCCATCGTTCCCGCCCCCGTTCCGCCACCCCCGCCCAACGCATGCTCGCCGGGCGTGGAGACCACGCCGAATCGCTGGGGCATGCTCATCCAGGCGCTGACCGGAAATCTCCAACCATTCTTCAGCTGTGACGCGATCCCGCGCACCGGTGCGTCGTTCAAGAACGAGTTCAAGATCGGGCCGACTGCGCCGGCGAACCAGCCTTACGACGCCGACTACTTCCTCCCCTACCACCGTCCGCTGACCGGCAATGGCTCCGGCAACGCGTGCGCGTTCGCGCCCTACGTGCTGCCCGGCGCCGCGATGAGCCAGGGCCGCGGCCCTGGTGGTCTCGGCACGAACACCGCGCCCTACGACGACGCATCGAGCTTCCCGCCGGATGCCTTCAAGGCCTTCCGCGAGGGTTACCTCCGCGCGCAGTACGCCGCGAACTCTGCCCTTGTCCCCGCCGCCGTGGCAGGCACCGGAAACGAGT
This sequence comes from Polyangiaceae bacterium, assembly GCA_043736975.1. GTDB lineage: Bacteria > Myxococcota_A > Polyangia > Polyangiales > Polyangiaceae > Labilithrix. The sequence goes on along the minus strand of JAYTBL010000671.1, from coordinate 9,514 downwards.
GCAGCTTCGAGCAGGCGAATGACGGCCAGCTCGACTCGACGAAGGACTACCTCCGCTTCGGACTGATGACGTTCGACAACGACCCGCGCGCAGCGATCGGTGTTGCCACGCCGCCTCTGCCGAACGGCGGCGCCGTTCTCTCGTCGAACCCGTTCGCTGGACAGTGGACCTACGTGAAGTCGGCGACCAACCCCGACCCGCTGGGCAGCGGGTGGCCGCTCGGCTGCGCGGTGACGACCGGACCCACGACCGAGTTCGACGTCGGGGCGCGCCACTGGGCGGCGCCTCCGTGGGAGGGCCGGATGGTCCGCTTCCCTCCCCCCGACGGCACGCTCTACGACATCGCGCGCACGAACGAGGAGATCCAGAAGGTGCTCATCGGCACCCGCCCCTACGGCGCCACGCCCATCGACGGGATGATGGAGGATGCGCGCGACTATCTGTGGCACAACGACTACGGCCCCAACGGCGCGCAGGCGGGCTACCGCGACGACTACGTCCAGACCGGTGGCTGCCGCAAGCAGTACATCGTCCTCCTGACCGACGGCGCGCCCAACCTCGATCTCCGTCCCGCCTGCGAGCCCGGGGTCGCGCCTGGCTCCAAGTGTCCCTACCCCCAGAAAGCCTGGGAGGTCGCGAAGCGGATGTCGGACGCCGCGCTGCCGAAGAACCTGCAGGTCACGACCTACGTGATCGGCTTCTCGGTCAACGGCGCGGGGAGCACGAGCTTTCCGAACGACGGCTTTCCCAGCTCGGTCCCCGCCGACCAGAACTGCAAGAAGTTCTTCAGCGACGTGACCGCGGGCGGCACGAACCTGACCGCGATGCACACGCTCTGCTCGACTGCCGCAGCGCCACCGAAGGGCTCGACCGCCGACGCCTGCTGCCAGCTCAGCGAGATCGCCTATTACGGTACGGCCGATAACCTGACGCCTCCGTTCTTCGCCGAGAGCCAGGCCGATCTCGCGCTGTCCTTTGGTCGCGTCCTGGGCGGCATCTCGAAGGAAGCGACCACGCGGACGCTCCCCGGCTACTCACCTGCCGTCTCGGTCTCCGGTACTGGCGTGTCCGCCGACTTCGTGGCGTCCTTCATCCCCAACAGCCAGAAGGTCTGGTCGGGCGAGATCGATCGCACGCGCTCGATCTGCTCTGGCCCCACCTCGGTTGTGCAGGCGCAGAACGTCCTGGCGGGCGACTCGTTCGCCTACAACACGGCCGCCCAGGCCGCGGCCGGGAACCGGATGTTCGTCTCCGTGCTGGCCACGGCAGGCTCTGCGGTTGCGCCGTTCAGCGGCACCAGCATCGACTCGGCGGCCACCATCCGCCCGTGGATCAGCGGCGCTGGGGACGGCGTTCCCTCGACCGGCGGCACCCAGGTGACGGGTAAGAACATGTTTCTCGCGACGTCCTCCCCGGGCCTCGGCGCGTGGGGCGCGGCGATGGAGATCGACACGAACACGTGCAAGCGATCCCGCGACATCAACGGAATCAAGATCCCGGGGCTCTCTGCAGCGGATTGCACGCAGGTCATCTGGGGGTTCGCGGCGGCCACCAGCACGTCGTTGAGCTTCGGCGGCTACCCGAAATTCAACGTCCGTTGCTCGGCCTTCACCGCCGGCAACGCGGCGAAGGGCGTCTGCTCGGCCAGCGGCCAGGGCTGCACTGTCGGCTCCACGCCCTGCGAGGCGATTTCGGGAGGCAAGCTCGGGGAGGTCTGCGTCCCCGAATGCTCGGCGCTGGGCGCGATCTATCGCTCGTCGCCGACGCTGGTGGGACCGCCGAACGAGCTCCTCCGCGACGATGCCTACCGCGCGCTCTCCGAGGCCCGGAAGCAGCGACGCCCCGCGATGTTCGTGTCCTCGACCGATGGCGTTCTGCACGCCTACAAGGCCCTGTCCACCTCGGCCTTCCCGACGTTCGACAACATCCCCGGTGAGCACGAGCTTTGGGCCTTCATCCCGCCGGCAGTGCTGCCGAAGCTCGCGTCGAACTACCCGTCGGGCCAGCAGATCCTGCTCGACGGTACGCCGGCCGTGAAGGACATCGTCTGGGACCGCCCGCCGCCTCCGGCAACGCCGCTCTTTCACACGACGCTGGTGTCCGGCATGGGCGCGGGCGGAGGCGGCTACTACGGGCTCGCGGTGACCGATGTCGACTGCCAGGGCAACTCCGTCGCCGGGCTCGCTGCCGCCCCGAGCGGATGCCTCCCCTCGCGCATCACCTCGGTGGCGGACCTCGCGCAGGCAGGCGCCGTCGCCACCCAGGGACCTCAGTTCCTGTGGCAGGTCACGGACGTCGAAGCCAACGCACCGAGCGACACCGCGAAGGCTCTCCGCACGGCGCGTGACGGCAAGAACTACGTCGCGCTCTTCGGCAAGGAGAGCGGGAACCCAGCGATCGCCACCCTCGTCCTCGATCCGGGCGACGGCGGCGGCACTCGCCAGATCGGCGTCGCCATCCTTCCCGGCGGCATCGACGGTCCGCCGGTGAAGGACGCCAGCTGCCCGCGAGCGATCGACGGCGGCGCGCTGACGGCCTTCCCGGCCGGCGCCAACGACGCAAGCGACCCCGCCTTCCCCCGGCGTACCTCGGTTCGTCGGTGGGCCGCCGGCGCCTGCAACTCGGCGCCGGTGCCGGGTCGTAACGTGACCGTCGTTCGCGCCGACACGGGAGAGATCCTGCGCGTCTTCGGTCGCGTTGGTCAGGACATCCCGTCGCGGCTGTCCAGTCGGGTCGTTCCCACCGCGTTCGACTCGCCCATCATCGGAACGCCCGCCATCTTCCCCAGCGGCGTGGGCGTGGCGACGCAGAAGATCTTCGTGGGCGACGCCGACGGCACGATGTGGCGGCTCGACGTCAGCAACCCGGACCCCGCCAACTGGAGCGGCGCGCTGTTCCAGGATCTCGTGAGCTCTGCGCTGCCCGGCGGCCCGGGTGCTGCCCAGAGCCAGCCAATCCAGATTCCGCCGGTCCTGACGCAGGATCCGTTCGGCGGTGTCGTCCTCTCCGCGTCCACGGGCGACCAGGAGAACCTCGTCGCCTCGGCCACCGAGCGCAACTACATCTGGTCGATCCAGGAGGCTCGCGCAATCTCCGCCACCACGGCGGGACGGGCGACGACGCGCTGGTACCAGTCCCTCGGCGCGGCCGAGCGCGTCACCGGTCCGATGACCGTGTTCGACCGCACGCTGTACTTCGCCACCTACCGCCCGGTGGTGCCCAACGCCGCGGCATGCACCAACGGCGGCTCCGCACGCCTCTGGGGCATGGACTACTTCAACCCCACCACCCTCTCCGGGCCGGGCACCGGCGGTGTCCCCCGGTGGTGCCCGATCGGCCGCGTCGATGCCGTCTCCGGAGCGTGCCTCGATCCGCTCATCCCCAGCGAGGACCCCGCGCTCATCCCCGCCTACAGTGATCTCGTCGGCGCGATCATCCCCGGCGTCACGATCCGCGCGTCGCAGTCGTGCGCGACGTATAGCGGCCCCGCGACCGATCCGCTCATCAACACCATGTCCGGCACCACGTTCAGCCTCTTCTTCGGCGCTACCTCCGCGAGGACGGGCGGCACCGCGGGCGCCCCGCCGCAGGCCGCACGACCGACCAACCCGCTGGTTCGCCCTCTGCCTCGAACTGCCGCTAACATCGACTCATGGGCCCTCGTCGTCGACTGATCGCGTCCGCGATCGTCGTTGCGCTCGGCGCGACGGCGGCGACGGCGTGCAAGCGGAAGGTCGAGGACAAGAAGACCGCCGACCCGCCTCGCGATCACCTCGCGCCGGGCGAGGTCGTCGAGGGAACGGAGCGCGCCTTCGGGCTTCCCCTTCCTCGCGCGTCGCGCGTCGCGGCCCGCTTCGCGGCGTCGGTCCACGTCACCTCGACGGTCACGCCCGAGCAGCTCGCGAACTTCGTGCGCGCGCGCGTGAAGGACGGCACGGTGACGCAGGGCACGACGTCGACCAGGCTCGAGAACGTCATCCCGCGTGACGACCAGGCCAAGCGGCTCACCATCGAGGTGCGGCCCGTTCGCGCCGGCAACGGGGATCGCAGCGAGCTCTTCGTTCGCGACGCCACGCCGCCGCCGTTCGATCCCACGTTGAGCGTCGAGCAGCGCTGGCAGAAGGCCGGCATCACGCCCGAGGGCAAGCTGCTCGATCCCCAGCACCTGGAGTGAGTTTCGGTTGACGGCGCGGCGCGTCGAGGGTTCAGCTGATGCCGTGTCTCGCCTCCGCACCTCGGTCGTAGCGTCCTTCGTCCTGACCACGGTGTGGGCGTGCTCGACGTCGGAGGGTGACGGGGCAGCGCCGAGCTGCGCCGCGACCGAGATCATCGCGGCGGCGAGCGACTACCAGTCGAGCGTGGTGTGCGGGGCGCCGCCGTGCGCGCTCGGGCCGTTCACGACCGGCACCGATCTGGGGACGGACCCCTCGCTCGCGGTCTCGAACGGGCGCGTGTTCTACGTCGGCCGTGACAACGACACGATCTTCGAGCTGGACGCCACCTGCGGCACGCCGCTGCGCAACGGCCGCTACAGCACGCGCCAGAACGACCTGAAGGTCTCGAACCCGCACGACGTCGCCGCCGCGAGCAATGGCTCTATCTTCGTCGTCCTCTACAACGTCCCGCGCATCGTCGTCCTCGGCAAGGACGGCAAGCCGGATGGCGCGCCCATCGACCTCGCGAGTCGCGATGACGACGGTAACCCCCAGGCCGAGGCGATCCACATCATCGAGGTCGGCGGGGTCGAGAAGGCGTTCGTCACGCTCCAGCGCCTGGACGACACGCGGCCCGGTCTCCTCTCGAACAAGCCGTCGCAGATGCTCCGCATCGACGTCGCCACGCGCCAGATCGAGGCCGTGATCGAGCTCGCGGGTCGCAACCCCTTCAACACCATGGCCGAGCTGAACGGCGCTCTCTTCCTCGCGGAGCCCGGCAACTTCGACGCCGACGACGAGCCGCTCGCCGGGATCGAGCGCTTCGAGACCGCGACCTCGACCTCGCGCCTGCTCGTAGCCGAGAAGGATCTCGGCGGGAGCGTCGCCGAGGTCGCCGTGACCGAGGGGTGCGGCGCCGCGATCATCGCCGGCAAGCAGAAGCCCGACAACCCCACGTCGCTGGTCACGTTCGACCCGGCGACCGGCAAGGTGCTGGCCGCCGCGAGCGCCCCCCTGCTCGCGACGCCCGGCTACGATCTCCAGGCGCTCGCCTGGAAGGGCAACACGCTCTATGTCGGCGACCGGCGCAAGGGCGGCGTCGGCTTTCGCCTCCACGCCTTCGAGCGGGATCCAGGCACGTGCATTCTGCATGCAACAGGCCGCGACATCACCCTTCCCCAGCGCCCGGTGGCGATCCGGGCCGCGAGCCGATGACCAGCTCACCGACCGAAGCGAAGCCCGAAGCCGCCCCCGACCAGGTCCGCAGCGCAGGGCGCGGCGGGCTCGCGATGCTGGTCGCGAACCTGTACTTCATCGTCACCGGCCTCGTGCAGCAGGCGCTGCTGCCGCGGGCCATCGGCCTCGCGGACTACGGTGGTCTGTCGCGCGTGCTCGCGGTGTCCAACGTCTTCAACAACGTCATCGTCTCGAGCTCGACGCAGGGCGTGAGCCGGACCGTCGCCGCGGCGGGCCCGGCCGAGCGGCAGGCGCTGCGCGCGACGCTGCGCGTGCACCTCTTGCTGGCGATCGTGGCGGCAGCGCTCCTCGCGGTGGCGGCGCCGCTGGTCGCCTACTTCCAGCACACGCCGGAGGTCTTCGTCCCGCTCCTGGTGATGACGGGCGTGCTCTTCGTGTACGGCGTGTACGCGCCGCTGTTCGGCTACCTGAACGGCCGCGGCATGTTCACGCGCCAGGCGACGCTCAACATCGTGGCCGCCACGCTGCGGACGCTCGCGCTCCTCGGCGTCGGCTGGCTCTTCGCGACGCGCTTCGGCGGGCTCGCCAGCGCGCTGGGCACCAGCGGCGGCGTGCTCGGCGCGACCGTCGGTACGGTCGGCGCCGCGCTCGGTGTGTTCTTGATCGCGCTGCGCTGGACGGGCACCGGTACCGCGCCGGACGCAGCGCGGCCCGCGGGCGTTCCCACGATGCGCGTGTACCTCGGGCTCATCGTCCCCGTGATGTTCGCGCAGGTGTTCACGAACGCGCTCATGCAGGCGGACATCATCCTGCTGGGACGGTACCTCTCGCTCTCGGCGGCGGCGGCGGCGCTCCCGCCAGGCCTCTCGCCGACCAAGGCCGCGAACGAGTGGGTCGCCGTCTATCGCGCGTGCCAGCTGTTCGCGTTCCTGCCGTACCAGATGCTCTTCAGCGTCACCCAGGTGCTCTTCCCCATGCTCGCGAAGGCGAAGTCGGAGGAGGGCGGCGTGCGCGTTCCGGCGCTGGTGGCGCGCGGCTCACGCATCGGCGCGATCGTGTGCGGGATGCTGGTGTGCGTGGTGCTCGCGATCCCGGGCTCGCTCATCAAGTTCGCCTACGGCGAGGAGGTCGCGATCCGCGGCGCGAACGCGCTGCGCGTCCTGGCGCTCGGCCAGGGCACGTTCGCGATGGTGGGCCTGTGCACCACGGTGCTGATCAGCCTGGGGCGCGAGCGCACCGCGCTGGTCGTGACCGCGCTCGCCCTCGCGCTGCTCGCGGCCACGTGCTCGGTCATCATCCCGCTCGCGCCGTTCGGCGCGCCGCAGCTCATGGCGACGGCGACCGCCACGACGATCGCGATGGGCTGCGCGCTCGTGGTGGCGGTGGTGATGGTGCGCCGGGCGGCCGGCGCCTTCATCCCCTGGAAGACCGCGCTGCGCGTGGCGCTGTGCATCGGGGGCGCGTTCCTGGTCGGCGGTCACACCCCGATCTTCGGCAAGCTGATCACCCCCATCGTCGCGGGCGGCGTGGTGGTCGCCTACCTGCTCGCGCTGGTGGTGACCGGCGAGATCGGCAAGGCCGACCTCGCGCTAGTCGTCTCGATTGCCGCCCGAAAGCGCCCCAAAGGGTGAGGTCTTGATCTGATCGCCCTTCGCGCCGCGTAGGCCGTGCTTCTGCACGAGGCGGTGGAGGTACATGCGGTCCATGCCTGCCATGCGGGAGGCCTTGCTCATGTTCCCGCCCGCGGCCTCGAGGAGCTGAGAGAGGTAAGAGCGCTCGAACGAGTCGATCACCGCGTCCTTCGCGAGGCGGAACGGGACCGACAGATCGATGCCGTTCGCGGGCCCCTGGGTGGAAGTGACGCCGCCGGCGCCGCGGCGCAGCGTGAGGTTCGACGACTGGAGCACGACGCTCCGCTCGATGTAGTTCCGGAGCTCGCGTACGTTGCCCGGCCAGTCGTGCTTCGCCATCTCGCTCAGCACCGCGGCGGGGAAGAGGCGCTCCTCCTCGGTCACGCCGAGCTGCGCCAGGAACGTGCGGACGAGGATGAGGAGATCGTCGAGGCGCTCGCGGAGCGGCGGGACGCGGGTGCTGATCACCGCGAGGCGGAAGTAGAGGTCCTCGCGGAAGCGCTGCTTGTTGACCTCGCGCTCGAGGTCGCGGTTCGTCGCCGAGATGACGCGAACGTTCACGCGGCGCGGCTTGGTCTCGCCGACGCGCCGGATCTCCCTGGCCTCCAGCGCACGGAGCAGCTTGGGCTGGAGCTCGAGGGGCAGCTCACCGATCTCGTCGAGGAACACGGTGCCGCCGTCTGCCGCCTCGAAGGCGCCGATGCGATCGCGGTCGGCGCCAGTGAAGGCGCCGCGTACGTGGCCGAAGAGCTCGCTCTCGACCAGGTTGGGGCTGATGGCGCCGCAGTCGACGACCACGAACGGCTTCTCGGCCCGCGAGCTGCGCTGCATGATCTCGGTGGCGACGAGCTCCTTGCCGGTGCCGCTCTCGCCCTCGATGAGGACGTTGATGTCGCTCTGCGCGATCTTGTCGAGCAGCGCGAACATCCGGCGCATGGGCAGGCTCGTTCCGACGAGCGCACCGAACGACGCCAGCATCGGGACGAAATCTTCCTTCGCGGGCGCGCCGGAGCGGACACGCACCACGGAGTCACCGATGGAGAGCACGCCCTCCGTGCCCACGTCGCCGTCGCGGAGGCGAACGCCGTTGAGCGTGGTGCCGTTCATCGAGCCAGAGTCACGGAGCGTCCACTGCCCGTCTTCGCGGACGAGGCGGCAGTGGAAGCGCGAGACCATCGGGTCGCGCAGCACGACGTCGTTCGACGCGTGCGAGCCGACCTTGCAGACATCGCCATCGTGCACGACCGCGCGCTGCGTGGCGATGCCGCCCTCGCGCTCGACCTGCAGCGTGAGCCGCGGGATCGAGACCGTCTCGATGAGCTGCCGCTCGGTGTGAATCGTCTGCGCGGGCGGACGCGGCGGACCGGGCATCGCCTCGACCGACTCGGGAGCCATCGCCTCGCCGTAGCCGCCAGGCGCCGGAGCGCTGCCGGGGACCTGCGCGTAGGCGCTGGAGGACATTCCGCTCGGCAGCGGCGGCGGACCAGGCATGGCCGGCGGAAGCGGGGCGTGCGGCGCGCGCGGAGCGATGCCCGAGACCTGGCGGGCCTGGCCTGGCACCTGCGGCGCGCTCGGCGGCACCGGCGTCGATGGGCGCTGCGCGGGGAGAGGCGGACGAGGGAGGGGACTCTTCGGCTGGGGCATACGTTCTTCTCGGTTCGGGGCTCAGTCGGGATTACGGGACGAAGTTTCGAGTGCGCGAAGGTTCGTCCGCGACGTGCGCGTAGGGAGTGGAGAGGAGCGAGCCGCCGATTCGAGCCGGCGTTTGGCGGAAGAGCCGCGCCGAGAGCGCGGGTGAGGTGACGCAGCCCCTACAGCAAGGCTGATGCCCGCCAGCAGCGAACTTGATTCATCGACGACTTCCGGCGAATTTCGATCTCGTGCGGGGTCGCTCTGACGTCGTGGGTGATGCGCCGGTGAATCACCCTGCTGCCGGATCGACTCAGCGTTGTTGTGGGATGCCCATGAAAACAGACAGTTCGTTCCGTCCCGTGGTGCTGCAACTATCCCGTGTTGCCGGAACTCTCGTGGTGCTGGCCATCGCCCTTGCGAGCGCCGCGGCGAGCAGTGGGTGCACGAACGAGCGGCCGCCGCCCGTTCGGACGGTCGACGCGAGCCCTGCCCTCTCGCATCAGCCGGTGGTCGAGCCGCCCAGACGCGTCGAGGCGAGCAGCCCGCACCGCGGGAAGCTCCCTCATGGCGGCGAGCTGTACCTGCCGACCTGGTTCTCGGCCCCGAACGGCGCGTACGACCTCATCGTGCACTTCCACGGGATTGGCAAGCTCCAGGAGGGCAACCTCGATCGCTCGCAGATCAACGCTGCAGTGGTGACCATCAACCTCGGCGTCAGCACCGAGGTCTACTCCGCGGCGTTCCGCGATCCGCAGGCGTTCCCCAAGCTGCTCGACGAAGCTCAGGCCGAGATCCAGAAGAGTGAGCGCGCGCCCGGCAGCAGGCTGGGACGCATCGCGCTCTCGGCGTGGAGCGCGGGATTCGTCTCCGTTTCCAAGATCATGAGCGACCCGGGGACGG
>JAYTBL010000670.1:0-34434 GCA_043736975.1 Polyangiaceae bacterium | reverse complement strand
CCGATCGCTCGGTGCCCATGGATCCCCGCAAGTGCTCGTGCGGCGCCGACTGGCGGCCCGACATCGTGTGGTTCGAGGACCAGCTCGATCACCGCAACCTGCGGCGCGCGCGCGAGGCGCTCGAGGAGTGCGATCTTCTCGTCACGGTGGGCACGTCGGGGGTCGTCTACTCCGCGGCCGACCTGCCGCGGCTCGCGATGAAGCGCGCGCTGACCGTCGAGGTGAAGCGGCGTTGGGTCGAGGACACGCCGGTGAGCGCGCTCTATCACCGGCGCCTGCGGGGCGCGGCGAGCGAGATCCTCACGTCGATGTGCTAACGATCGAGGATGACTTCGAACGTGCTCGAGACCGAGGCGGAGATCACCGAGCTCCTCGCCCAGACGAAGCGCATCGCCGTGCTCGGCATCAAGACCGAGGCCCAGGCCGATCAGGCCTCGTACTCCGTGCCGAAGTACCTGATCGACGCCGGGTTCGACGTGGTGCCGGTGCCCGTCTACTACCCCGAGGCCACCGAGATCCTCGGCCGGCCCGTGGTCCGGCAGGTCGCGGACATCACGCCCGGCGTCGACATGGTCAACGTGTTCCGGCGCTCCAAGGATCTCGCCGCGCACCTCGACGACATATTGAAGGCGAAACCGACCAGCGTGTGGCTCCAGCAGGGCATCAAGGACGCGACCTTCGCGGCGAAGCTCGGCGAGGCCGGGATCAAGGTGGTGCAGGACCGGTGCTTGATGGTCGAGCACCGGAACCGTCGCTAACCAGCGCTTTCGAGTAGGGGCTCGACCAGCCGTCCTCGAAGACGTCGTCGAGGCGCGGGGGGAGCGCTCCGCCCTCGGCGACCACGCCGACGTTGCGGCTCTTCGTGAAGTAGTCGCCCTCCCAGTTGCTGGTGCCCACCCACGCGCGCCGGCGATCGACCACCAGGTACTTCGCGTGCGCGACGCGCGCGAACGGGATGGGGCCGCCCGACCAGGGCGGGATGGTGATCACGCGCACCTCGACGTTCGGGGCCTTCGCGAGATCCTCGAGCGCCGCGCGCGCCTCGCTCCCAGGCTTGCTCGACCAGTCGGAGACGAGCACGCGCACGTGTACGCCGCGCCCCGCCGCGCGGCGCAGCGCCTGGTCGAGCGTGGGGAACGCGCTGCCGTCGCGCTCCTTCGTCTTGTAGGTAAGCACCTGGAGATCGATGGCGCGCGCCGCGCCGTCGAGCAGCGCGACCAGCTTGGGTAGCTCCCACGATGATTCGTCGGGGAGCCACCCGTTCGGGCTGCCCACCAGGGTGATCGCCTCGCCGGAGCGCGTGGTCACCGGCGCGAGGGGGCGGCGATGGCTGCGCGCGCCCGCGGGCCCGCCCGCCGCGAGCTCCCAGTCGGTGTCGAGCACGTCGAGCAGCGCGCCCGCGAACACCGGCGAGAACACGCGCACCCCCATCTCCTGGATGTGCGCGAGCGAGCGCCAGTCGAAGTTCTGGCTGCCCACGAAGGCCTCGACGCCGTCGACCACGAAGTACTTCGCGTGCAGTACGCCGCCCCCGCGCTTGCCGAAGTCGAGGATGCGCACCTCGGCGCCGGAGCTCTGGAGGCGCGCGAGCGTGTCAGGGTACTTCGGTGCGAAGACCGCGTCGGCGAGGAAGCGCACCTTCACGCCGCGCGCCACCGCGCGCTCGATCGCCGCGACGACCGGCGAGAGCTTGCTGGTCGCGCGATCCTTCGGCTCGGCCTCGCTCGCATAGAACTCTGCCAGGTCGAGCGTGCGGTGCGCGCCGTCGACCATCGCCACCCAGACGTCGGCGGCGTCGGGTATGTCCGCGTGATCGAGCGTGGTCTCGAGGGGCGGGGTCTCCACCAGGACGATCGCGGCGTCTTCCTGGCGAGCGCCAGGTGTTGCATTTGACAGCGGCGCTGGCGGGCAGCCGGCGATGAGCGCGAAGAGGAGGAAGAGGAGGAGGGAGGCCGCGGCTCGCACCCGCCGCAGTCTATCGCGTCGTCTCCAAACCGTATCGCCGTCGCGCCGCGCACCTGAGCTGGCCACGCTGCAGCTAGTGTCCCGTCGCACCATGAGCGATCCGAAATCGAACGACGTCACGCGCCGCGGTGCGCTGCTCGGCCTCGGCGCCTCCCTCGGGCTCGCAGCCTGCGGCGGGAGTGACGAGGCCGTCGTCGCCGAGCCGGTCGCGCCGCCCGCCATCACGCCGCCCGCGTCCACCGCCCCGCCTGCCCCGACCCCACCGCCCGCGATCCCGCCGCCCGCGCCCGCGCTCACGCCGCAGCAGCTCCTCGCGGGGATCGATCACATCGTCGTCCTCATGATGGAGAACCGCTCCTTCGATCACTTCCTGGGCGCCCTGAAGACCGACGCGGGCTACGCCAGCAAGGCTGCCGTCGAGGGCCTCAAGGGCACCGAGTCGAACCTCGCGCCCGACGGCACGCCGGTGCCGGTGTTCAAGCTGGACAACTTCACCCCCGAGGACCCCCCGCACGGCTGGGGCGCGATGCACGCGCAGTACAACGGCGGCAAGAACGACGGCTTCGTCACCGCGCACGCCGGCGAGCACCAAGCCGAGGTCATGGGCTTCCACGATCGCAGCCAGATCCCGCTCTACTACTGGTTCGCCGACAACTTCGCGATCTGCGATCAGTGGTTCGCGAGCGTGCTCGGACCGACCTGGCCGAACCGCTTCTACCTGCACGCGACCACCGCGAGGGGGCAGCAGGAGAACCGCCCGTTCCTCTTCGGCGCGCCGGACACGATCTGGGATCGGCTGCGCGACCAGAAGCTCTCGTACAAGAACTACGCGGCGGGCGTCACCACCTGGTACGCGGGCGGCTTCGTCGGCAAGCTGCTCTCGCACAACCCCTCGGCAGCGATCGGCGAGTTCTTCGAAGGCGCGAAGAAGGGGACCCTCCCCAGCTTCTCGCTGATCGATCCCGACTACCAGGCCTCGGACGATCATCCCGCGCACAACATCCTGCGCGGGCAGGCGTTCGTCGCGAGCATCTACAAGGCGCTCGCCGAGAGCCCGGCGTGGGAGCGCACGCTCCTCGTCATCACCTACGACGAGTGCGGCGGTTTCTTCGATCACGTCCCGCCGCCGGTCGCCGTCGACGACGACCCGGACTTCGCGCGCCAGGGCTTCCGCGTCCCCGCCATCGTCATCGGACCCACCGTGAAGAAGGGGTACGTCTGCAAGACGCAGCTCGAGCACTCCTCGGTCGCCGCCACGCTGCGCACGCGCTTCGGCATCGCGAGTCTCAGCAAGCGCATGGATGCCGCCTCCGACATCTCCGACTGCATCGACCCTGCGAAGGTGAAGGCCCCGGCCAAGCCGCCCGCGGGCATGCCGATGGTGGCGATGTCGATGAACACCGCGCTCTACGACGGCGTCGGCGTGCACAGCAGCCCGCTGCTCGAGCGGCTCGTCGCCGAGGGCACCTCGCCCGCCGTCGATCGTCGCCCGCACCAGGAGCGCATCGGTTCGTGGCTCGAGCACGCGGTGCGCCTCGGCGCAGTACGGATCCTCTGATCAGTTCCGCGGGATGTTCGCGACCGGGTACGGCCCCGCGAACAGCGCCTCGAGATCGACCCCGGGCGCGGAGCGCCCTTCGGCGACGAACCGGGACCTCGAGAGCGCCGCGAGATCCGCGGCGACCCGCGCCACATCGGCATCGGAGATGCCCGCCACCTCCCGATTGATGCGCAGCCACTCCAGCGCCACCAGGTCGCATTCGAGCTCGGTGAGCGCCGGCTCGTCGAACGGTCCGTGGTTGTGGAAGTGCGCCCAGTCGTGCAGGCCCCACACCAGCGCGCGCAGCGAAGAGGCGGCGAGCCACAGCACGTCTCGCGGGCGGACGCGGCGCTCGTAGAGCAGGTCCGTGGCGTCGTCGATGGCGTAAGGCGCGAGCGCCCATTGCTCCTCGAGGCCGTAGCCCTTCGCGTGGAAACGCGCCAATTCTCGGGGCAGGAACGTGCAATCGGCCCCGTCGTGGAAGACGAACGCGAGCTCGGGCGGATTGTCGATCTCGACCGCGAGCGTCTTCTCGAGGACACGTGAGGACGACGGTCTACGCCACTCGAGCACGTCGCTCGCGCACCACGCCCACGCGTCGAACACGCGCTCGTGACGAGACCGATCGGTCGCGTCGTGCGGGTGGAGTATGCTCGCCGCGACGCGAGGCAGGCTCGGGACGAGGAGCTGCTGCGCGATCGCTCGGTCGTCCTTCACGACCGCGACACTGGCAGATGTCGAAAAGAGGCGCTAGAAGGATGAAGGTTCGATGACGCAACTCTTGCCGCCGAAGAAGGAAGTCGCGCTCGCGCTCCTGGAGCGTTCGAACGTCGACGTCTACCTCGACCCGCGCGCCCGCGGGGTGGTGGTGCCTCCGCAGTTCCGCAAGGAGCCTCGTCTCATCCTGAAGATCGGCCTCAACATGCCGGTCCCGATCCCGGACCTGCGGGTCGACGAGGAGAGCATGAGCTGCACGCTCTCCTTCAATCGCTCTCCCTTCTACTGCGTGGTCCCCTGGTCGAGCGTCTTCGCGATGGTCGGCGAGGACGGGCGCGGGATGGTCTGGCCGGACGACGTTCCCCAGGAGCTTGCGGTCAAGGTCGTCGAGCCTGGAGCGGAGGGGCCCTCCTCCACGAAGGAGGCGGCAGCGCCCTCCTCCGCGTCCGGCGGCAAGCGAGCGGTGCGCGGCAGCAAGATCGCGCCGGACTCGGCGGAGCCCGCCTCCGCCGGTGGCACGCGCCGCACCGCCAAGAAGAAGTCGTCGAAGAAGGAGGAGGCGCCGCGGCCCACGCTGGTCGCCGTGCCGTCGCAGCCCGAAGAGGCCGAGGCCGCCCTGGTGAACGCCGAGCGCCGCTCCCGGCCGGGCGCCGCCCCCGAGCGTCGGGACGGCGTGTCGGCGATCGGCGGAAACATGCCGCCCACCGCCCGCCGGATCCCGCCCACCGCGCCGGCCCGGCCCGAGGGCGCCCGTCCGAAGCGTGAGCTGCCGCCGTATCTTCGCGTCGTGAAGTAGGTCAGGCGTCGACTCGCCCACCAAGAGTGGGTAAAAGGCTGGCGCCCCTGCCTCGTCCCCGCGGACCTGGGGCCCCCTGATGCCGAAGCCCGCCAAGAGGAAGAGCCGTTTGCCGCTCGTCGCGGCCGGGGTGCTCGTCGTCGTGTTGCTCCTGGATTTCTTCCTCAAGAGCATCATCCCCGACAGCTCCATCCGGCAGCTGCTGATGCTCGCGGCCTGCAACGTCCTGGTCGCGCTCTCGCTCAACATCATCAACGGCATGGCCGGGCAGTTCTCGATCGGCCACGCCGGGTTCGTGGGTATCGGCGGGTACACGAGCGCGGTCATGGCCTCGAACCTCCACGCGTCGCTGGGCGGCGGCGAGCCCACGTTCGGCAAGTCCTTCATCGTGGTGCCGCTTTGCCTGTGCGCGTCGGCGGGGGTGGCGGGGCTCTTCGGGTTCCTGGTCGGGCTCCCCAGCCTGCGCCTCAAGGGCGACTACCTTGCGATCGTCACGCTCGGCTTCGCGGAGATCTTTCGCCTGGTCATCGCCACCGCGCAGGCGGGTGACGGCACGGCGAAGGTCGGCATCCTCGCCAAGATCGGCTCGGGCCTCTCGAGCCTGGGCGGGCAGAACGGCTACCAGGGCCTGAACAACCAGGGCGTGCCGCTCTACGCCGGTCCCTTCTGGGTCTTCGGGCTCGCGTTCGTGCTCGGCGTGGTCGCCTGGCGGATCAAGTTCAGCGGCTGGGGCCGCGCCCTGCGCGCGCTCCGCGAGGACGAGATCGCCGGCGCCGCGGTGGGCGTCGATCCCACGCGCTACAAGGTCACCTCCTTCGTGCTCGCCGCGGTCGGCGCGGGCATCGCGGGCGGCCTCATGGCGATGATGCGGGACGGCACGCCCACCGTGAACCCCGACAACTACAACTTCACCGCCTCGTTCGACGCCATCACCATGGTCATCCTCGGCGGCTCGGGCAGCGTCACCGGCTCGGCCATCGGCGGCGTGTTCATCACGTTCACCATCAAGGCCATCGAGCTGCTCCAGTCGACCAGCGTGGTGCAGGATCTCAAGCGCAGCATCGAGGGGCTCGACCTCAACGCGCTGCGCATGATCATCTACGCGATGGTGCTGGTCGCGCTCATGATCCTCCGCCCCGAGGGCCTCCTCGGCGAGCGCGAGCTGTTCCAGAAGAAGCCCACCAAGGCGCCCGCGAAGAAGGCGGAGAAGGCCTGATGTCCGATCTCGTCCTCCAGGGCGTGTCGAAGAACTTCGGCGGCCTGCGCGCCGTGGGTGACGTGTCGTTCACCGTCAAGGAGCGCTCGATCTTCGGCCTCATCGGCCCCAACGGCGCCGGCAAGACCACGGTCTTCAACCTCATCACCGGCGTCTACAAGCAGGACGTCGGCAGCATCACCTTCGCCGGCAAGGATCTGAAGCCGCTGAAGCCTGCGCAGATCGCCGCGGTGGGCGTGGCGCGAACGTTCCAGAACATCCGGCTCTTCGCGCAGCTCACCGTCATCGAGAACCTGCTCGTGGCCTGCGAGCTCCAGAAGAAGGCGCACCTCGCCGCCGCCATCCTGCGCCTCCCCGCGCACTTCGAGGACGAGGAGCAGATGAACGAGCGCGCCATGGAGCTCCTTCGCGTGTTCGACCTCCAGGACGTCGCCGAGGAGCCCTCCACCTCGCTGCCCTACGGCAACCAGCGCCGCCTCGAGATCGCGCGTGCCATGATGCTCGAGCCGAAGCTCCTCCTCCTCGACGAGCCCGCGGCCGGCATGAACTACGGCGAGGCCGAGGGCCTGAAGACCCAGATCCGCTGGCTCCGCGACACCTTCGACCTCTCGGTGGTGCTCGTCGAGCACAACATGCAGGTGGTCATGGGCGTGTGCGAGGAGATCCACGTCCTCGACCATGGCGAGACCATCGCGCACGGCAACGCCGACGAGGTCCGCGCGCATCCCAAGGTGCTGGCCGCGTACCTCGGCGAGGATGACGACGAAGACGCGCCCGAGGCGGAGAGCGCCTGATGCACGTCAAGCACCCCACGCGGCCGCCGGCCACGCTCGCCGCCGGCGCGGCGCTGCTCGAGCTCGACGACGTACGCGTCTCCTACGGCGGCATCAAGGCGCTCAAGGGCATCAGCCTGAAGGTGTTCCCCGGCGAGATCGTCGCCATCATCGGCGCGAACGGCGCCGGCAAGACCACCACCCTGAAGAGCGTGATGGGCCTCCTCCCGCTGGCGAGCGGCAGCATCCGCTTCGCCGGGCAGAAGGTCTCGGGGCGGTCGACCGAGGATCTCGTGGAGGCCGGGATCTCGCTCGCACCCGAGGGCCGCGCCATCTTCCCCAGCCTCACCGTTCGCGAGAACCTCGAGCTCGGCGCCTACCTCCATCGTCACAAACCGACGATGAAGGAGACCATCGACGACGTGACGAAGCTCTTCCCCCGCCTCGGCGAGCGCATGACGCAGGAGGGCGGCACGCTCTCGGGCGGCGAACAGCAGATGCTGGCCATCGGCCGCGCGCTCATGGCGCGCCCGCAGCTCCTCCTGCTCGACGAGCCCTCGCTCGGCATCGCGCCCAAGCTGGTGCAGCAGATCTTCGCCGCCATCCGCGAGATCGCGGCCTCGGGAGTCACGATCATGGTCGTCGAGCAGAACACCCGCGTCGCGCTCAAGACCGCGAAGCGCGCCTACGTTCTGCGCACCGGTGAGATCGCCCTCAGCGGCGACGCCAAGGATCTCGCGGCGAACAAGGAGATCCAGGATGCTTACCTGGGCGGTTGAGGTCACTTCACGTAGCGGCAGCCGTGCGCCAGCGCATCGGCGGCGCGATCGCGGATGCGCCCCGACTCGCCGTTGACCCAGCCGCCCCGCAGCGACTTGCAGGTCGCCTTGAGATCGGTGAGCTCGCCCGAGTAGGGATCGATCGCCTGCATGATGCACCCCCGCGCGCGCGGGGTCTTCTCCAGCAGATCGGAGACGATCGGGTCGAGCGCCATGGCGCAGCGGCGCAGCGAGAGCTGCAAGGGGACGGTGAGCGCCGAATGCGTCTCGACAGGGCGCTCGGCAAGGCCCTTCTGCCAGATCACGCCCACGCGCGGGCAGGGGAGCGTGCTCTTCGCGGTCGCCGTGAGGAGGCCGGGCTCGGCGTTCAGGGCCAGCCAGTCGAGGACCACGTTCTCGGTGGTCGCCATCATCAGCACCATGTCGACGCACGAGGCGTGGTCGCGCGCGTCCGCCGGGACCGCGAGCACGAGCGACTTCGCATCGCCGCTCGCCTCGGGCAGCGCGATGCCGTCGCACATCGCGCCGCGCGTCTTGGGATCGACGAGCCGCCGCTCCACCTGCGTATGCGCGGTGGGCCCGATGCTCGCGAGTACGCCCGCCACCACGCTGCCGCGATGGCCCGCCGAGAGGCGCACCACCGCCCCCTCGAGATCGGGCACGAAGGGGATGAGCCGCGGATCTCGCCGGGGAAGCGCGGTCGCCGCCGTGTCGGAGCGCGTCGGATCGGCAAGCGCCTTGCGGAGGAACGCGGTGCCCCACGGCGCGCCTCGCGTCACCGCCTCCCACGCTGCGATGTACGCGTTGACGTCGAGCGAGGAGCGCTTCTCGAGCGCCGCCACCGCCTTGGGCTCGGAGTCCGCGAGCCGGCCGAGCGAGGCTACCGCCTGCGGCGACGACTCCTCGGAGAGCCAGGTCACGTCGTGTCGCGCCTCGGCGTCCTCGGTCGTTCGCGCCTTGCAGGAGGCCAGCGCGAGGACGGCGGCCAGGCTGGCGACGGCTCGAGGGCTCACGCTCATCGAGGTCCAGCTTAGCTGCCTGGTGAGGCGGACCATCAAAAGGTGGGACGGAAACCGGTTGACCGGCATCGTAGGAGGGCCTTGAGAGTTGTCGTCAGCGGCGGAACCGGTTTCATCGGACGTTCGCTCGTCATGGCGCTCACGGAACGCGGTGACGACGTGGTCGTCCTCAGCCGCGGGTTCGACGAAAAGCAGCACCATTGCGGACTGGGGCCGCGTCCGGCCTGCTTCCGGGGCTCCGGGAAGGTCGAGCTGGTCACCTGGACCGCTGAAAAACCGGGCGATTGGTCGCGCGTCGTCGACGGGGCCGACGCCGTCGTGCACCTCGCCGGGGCCAGCATCTTCGAGGAAGCCTGGACCCCCGAGCGCCGCGAGACCCTGCGGTCGAGCCGGATCCGCTCCACCGAGCTGCTGGCGCAGGCCATTGCAGGAGCGGAGCGAAGGCCGCGGGTCTTCGCCAGCAGCTCCGCCGTGGGGTACTACGGGACCTCGACCGGCGACCGGATCCTCGCCGAGGGCGCCCCCGCCGGTGACGATTTCTTGGCCCAGCTCTGCGTCGACTGGGAAAGCGCGGCCGCAGCTGCCCGGGAGGCGGGCGTCCGGGTCTGCCACCCTCGCATGGGGTTCGCGCTCGGGCGCGACGGCGGGATGTTGGTCAAGATGCTCCCCGCGTTCCGGGCCTTCCTCGGCGGCCCTGTCGGGACCGGTGCACAATACATGGGATGGGTGCACATCGACGACGCTGTGCGCGCGCTGCAGCACGCGCTCGACACCGAGCTCGCCGGTCCCTTCAACGTGACCGCGCCCGAGCCCGTCACCATGGAGACGTTCGCGCACGTGCTCGGCGAGTCCCTGGGCCGCCCCGCCATGCTGCGCGTGCCCGCGTTCGCGGTGAAGCTCGCCTTCGGGGCTCGCGCCGATGCGCTGCTCACCGGACAGCGCGCGGTCCCCAAGCGCCTCGTGGATGGCGGCTTCGCGTTCGCCTACCCCGAGCTCGGCTCGGCGCTCTCGGATCTCGTCGCGCCGCCCAAGTAGGTTAGACTCGGCCGTGTGAACGCGTCCCTGCGCCGACTCCTCGTCGCGCTGCTCGTGCTCGCCGCGCTGGTCGCGGCCGGGGCCACCGGCTACTGGTTCCTCGGGCACGGCCGGTGGGGTCTGGCGGAGTGCGCGTACATGACCGTCATCACGCTCTCGACGGTCGGGTTCGGCGAGCTCTCGCAGATGCACCAGGTGCCAGGCGCGCGGGCGCTCACCGTCGCGCTCATCGTCAGCGGCGTCGGCGCCCTCGCCTACGTCCAAGGCAATCTCACCGCCCTCCTCGTCGAAGGCGTCATCGGCCAGGTCCTCCGGAGGAATCGAATGCGCAACTCCATCGCGAAGCTGTCGAGCCACGTCGTCGTCGCGGGCGCAGGTTCCACCGGCAAGCACGTCATCGAGGAGCTCGTCGCCACCGACACGCCCTTCGTCGTCATCGATCGCGATCTGCACCACCTCGAGCGCCTCTCGGGGGACGTCTTGGGTGGTCGCATGCTGTACGTCCACGGCGACGCCACCGACGACCACACGCTCGTCGCCGCCGGCATCGAGCGCGCGCGGGGCGTGGTGGCGGCGCTCACCCACGACAAGGACAACCTCTTCGTCACGCTGAGCGCGCGCTACCTCAACGCCACCGCGCGCATCATCAGCAAGATCGTCGAGGACCAGGCGGGCGCGAAGATGCTGAAGGCCGGCGCCTCCTCGGTGGTCAACCCCGCGATGATCGGCGGGCGCCGCATGGCGAGCGAGCTGGTGCGTCCCGAGGTCAACGAGTTCCTCGACCAGATGCTGCGCGACAAGACCAAGAACCTCCGCATCGAGGAGTGCATCGTCCCCGAGGCCTCGAGCTACGTCGGCACCTCGCTCAAGGACAGCCCGATCCGCCGCGAGACGAAGCTCCTCGTCATCGCGATCCGCGACAAGGCCCGCGCGTTCATCTACAACCCAGACCCCGAGCTGACCATGGAGGGCGGCACGACGCTCATCGTCATGGGCGACACCGAGAGCGTCGCCAAGCTCCGCAAGATCCTCGACGAGAGCGTCCCCGCGGGGAAGGCCACCGCGGTCCCTGCGGACTAGACAGGAGGGCGCGGCTACGGATACGGCAGCGCGTACACGCCGAGGCCGATCGGCGCGGTGGTGTTCGAGAACACGTTCGTCGGGTCCGCCGGAGCCTTGTCGCACGAGATGAAGCCGCGCAGCTGGCCCTCGGTGGTGTCGGCGTCGAGGCGGCACTTGCGATCGGAGGCCTTGCCGCCCAGCAAGAGCGCGCCCGCGGGGACGTCGTACGTGCCGGGGCCCTTGTAGCAATCGATGGTCGCGGTCATGATCAGGTTGCCCGCGTCGCCGCACGTGAGACGCAGGGTCTCGCCCGTCAGCTTCGCGATGCCCACGCTGCTCTTCGCGAAGTCGTTCGTGGGCGTTCCGTTCTCGTCGTGGACCCCGATCGCCACCTGGCAGCCCGCGGGGCCGCCGCCGACGTGTCCGCCGTTCGCAACCGCATCGTAGCCCGGCGTGTAGGCCGCGCACGCGCCGCCTTCCGGTTCGGTGACCACGACGTCGGTGGTGTCGACGTCGGTCGTCGCGTCGATCGTGCCTGCGTCCTTCTCGGTGAGCGGGTTGTCCTTGCTGTCGTCGACGGAGACGACGCGGCCACAGCCGACGGCGAGGAGAAGGGCAGCAAGAGCAAGCGTGGAAGTCTTCATGCAGGTCCATGGGCCCGCAGCACCAGGTTTGATCACGGAATCGGATCTTTCTTCGAGCCGAGGAGGTCGGTCATCCGGCGCGCGATCGGCGTGTTCGGTCGGTCCCGAAGATACGGCTGCGCCGCGCGCTCGGCGTCGGCCCGACGTCCCGCGGCGAGCAGCGCCTCGACGCGCACCACCGCCGCCTCGTCATGCAGCGCTCCGCGGGGAAACGTGCGGGCGTACTCGTCGAGCGCAGTCATCGACTCGCCCGGCGAGGAGCGCGCGAGGGTGCGCGCACGATCGATCAGCGCCACCTCGGCGGCGAGCGTGCGCCTGCGCTCCTCGACGTGCGGCGGCGCGACGTGCGACGCCGTGACGTGCGACGCCGTGACGTGCGGCGTCGTGACGCCAGGCTCGGGCGCCGGCGCGGCGGGCTCCGGGGCGGTGACCGCGGGCGCGGCAACCGTCAGCGGGCTCGTCGCGGTGGTCGCCGCCGTCGGGGTGGTCGCGGGGCTGGTCGTGGTCCGCAGCGCCGACACGGGGGTGGAGTCCTTCGTCGCCACGTAGCCGGTCGCGCCGATCACCGCGATCGTCGCGACGATCGTGACCTTCGCGAGCGTCGTCGAGAAGAGCGACGCTGCGCCGACCTTCGCCGTCGCCCCCGAGGCCGCGGTCAGCGCTGCCGTCCCCGCGACCGTCGCGAGACCGAGCCGCGCTAGCTCGCGATCGAGCGCCCCCGGCGCAGGCCCGTCGTCCGCGGCCGAGTGCAGGAGCGCGTTGCGAAACGAATCGTCCCTGGATTCCGGTGACGTCATGGCTTCGTTCCTCGGCCGGGGGTCGCGAGCCGCCTCCGCAGCTGCGCCGCGGCCTGCTCGAACTGTTCGCGTGCTCTCTTGAGGCGTGACGCCACGGTGCCCGCGGGGATCCCTAGCGTCGCCGCGATGTGCGCGGCTGTCCACTGCTCCAGCTCGTGGAGCACGAACACGGTGCGGGCATCGGGCTCGAGCGCCTCGAGCACCTCGTCGAGCAGCGCGCGCGCCTCGTGCTGCTCGAAGAGCTGCTCGGGCGAGGGGACCTCCGGCGCCTCCTCGGCGGCGCGCTCCTCGACGCGCGCCCGTCGCGCATCCGCACGTCGGAGCTCCGAGGCGACACGCGCGCTGACCTGGACGAGGAACGCTTGCTCCTTGCCCGGGACCACGTCGTCGAGCCGGCGGGTGAGCACGTCGAACACGCGCGACACCGCCTCGTCGATCCGCGCGGTGGACACACCGAAGCGGCGCAGCATGCGCCACACCACCGCGTGCTGCCCGACCACGATCGCGCGCAGCCGCTCGGCCGGCGCTTCCGTGCTCGCCCCGCCGCGCGCGGCGGCAGGGGGGGCGAGGACGGACTCCGGGGACGGCATGGGGTACAGAAGAGCATGGCCGCCCGGAGGCCGATTGATCACGAAAAAGGCACCATGAAACCTGCGGCAAATGCGCCCGCCGCGGCCCGGAACGGGACGAACGTGGTCCCTTCGCGGGTGATGCGATACCCGCTCACCGGCAGGTCGGCGAAGCCTTCGATCTCGAGGCGAATCGGGCCCGCGTTCCAGCCGAGGCGGGCGCCCGCGCCGACCGCGAGCCACGGCAGCGAGTGAGCGATGTCGGCGAACTGGACGCGGAGGTACCCGGGCTCGACCCGCACGCATCCCGCGAGGCGCACCGCGCGCCCGCTCAGGGCGTGCGCGCAGCCATCGAGCGGCGCAGTGAGCCACGCATAGTGCGCGGTGCTGCTGGTGAGCGTGTCGGTCCCGAGCGCTCCGGCAAGCGCAGCGCGGAGCTCGAAGCGCGCCCCTTCGTACGCAAAGGACACCGCCACGCCGAACGCCGGCCCGCTCACGAGACCGCCGCTCGCGACGCCCTTCCCTCCGACGGCATACGGCCTCGGTGGCGACACCACCGAGGCGCGCGTCCCGGCCGTCGCGCGCGCCTCCGCCGGCGCGGCCGGAGCTGCGATGGTCGGCGCTTCGGGAGGCGGAGCAGCAGGGGCCGCGGCTTCAGGCGGCGCGGGCGCGGGCGGCGCGGGCGCGGGCGGCGCGGGTACGGGCGGCGTGGGCGTGGGCGCTGGCTCCGCCTCGATCCGTGGTTCCGCCTCGAGCCACGTGGCGGCGACGAGCGCGAGCGCGGCGGTGATCTCGTTGCACGAGCCGCGCACCGAGCGCTGCGCGCTGCCCGACGCTCCCTCGAACGAGGCGTTCGCCGCGAGCGCGCCGCCGCTCCCGCGTGTCACACGGACCTGCAGCTTCGTCGTGGCTCCGTCGCGCAGCGCGAAGGGCCGGCGGACCCGCGCCGCCAGCGCCGCGCGAAATCGCTCGGCGGTGCAGTCGTCGCTGCTGACGATGTCGAACGAGACGGGGAGCGTAGGCTCCGGCGCGGGCTGGCCGCGACCGAGCCGCGCGGCGAGCAGCAGGCTGGCCGCCAGCGCGCCACCGAGCCCGTGGCGAAGAGCCTTCGAGGCGCGCGCCACGGTCGAGCGATCAGGCGGCGATGCCGCGCGAGCGTAGTACCTCGCGCAGGGCGGCCTGCACCTCGGGCGCGGTCGCGAGCATCGCGCTGCGCGCCAGCTCGATGAAGCGCGCGCCGCGCGAGCGCTTCAGGCCATCGAGCGCGGCGGTCCGATCGGCAGGCGCGCCGTGCTCGAGCACGCCGAGCAGGAACTCCGCGGCCTCCATGGTATCGACGCGCGCCAGCGCCCGCAGCGCCGAGGCGCGCACGTTGGGCTGCGGCGACTCGCGCACGATGCGCGAGAGCGGATCGAACGCGTGCTGGAAATACAGGGACTCGACGGCCTTCGAGGCCTGATCGACGACCGCGGGATCGCTGTCGCGGAGGCCGGTGCGCACGGTGACGAAGCTGCGCTTGAAGAAGAGCTGCTGCATCGCCGCCAGCACCGCCACCTTGGTCTGCCGCTCGGTGCGCGTGAAGAGCTTCTCGAGCGGCGAGAGCACGGCGTAGAGCTGGAGCTGCGCGAGCTGATCGGCGAGGCGCACGCGCGCGGCGGTGGCGGGCGCGCTCGCGTCTTCGGGGCGGTTCTCGACCGCGAACGCGGTGAGCCGCGCGAGCATCGCCTTGCGGCGGATGAGATCCGGCCAGCGCTTGTCGAGCAGGACGTCGGCGCACGACTCGGCGGCGCTGCCCTGCTGCTCCCACTCGATGAGGTCGACGTGCCAGACGTCCGGGAAGTGGTTGTCCTGGCGGAGGTGCGAGGGGAGGGGAGCGGTGTCGGTCGGCTCGTCGCGCACGCCGTCGTAGCGCTTGGCGGCGCGTGCGTAGTGCTTCTTGCGCTGCTCCTCCAGGTCCATCATCGCGAGGTCCGCGTAGAGCGCGCCGACGCGCGCATAGTGACCCACCTCGCCGAAGGCGAGGATCGCGGCGAGCAGCGCGTTCTCGGCGATCTCGGGGGGCGCGCCGCGCTCGAGGTGCTGCTTCGCGACGTCGCGCCAGAGCTCCGCCTGCACGATGACGTAGTGCGCGGACGCGCTGGCCATGCCCAGCACGCGCGCGTAGTCCGCGGCCTCGCGCGCCAGCGTGGCGGCGGCGGAGAGCTCCTTGCGCTCGCGCGCGGCCTGGAGCGCGTCCTCGAAGTACTGCAGCGCGAAGTACTTGAGGTGGTCCTCGCGGAGGATCCGGATGCAGTTGACGAAGCCCTCGAGCACGTCCTCGAACATCCCGCTCTCGCGGCCGATCTGCACGAGCACCTGGAAGCAATCGAACGCGCGCTCGCGCTGCCCCACGCTCTCGAAGTAGTCGGCGGCCTCCTCGAGGAGCCGCACCGCGGAGACGTTCGCCTCGCGCGCCTGCCGGTTGTCGCCGCACTTCTTTGCGCAGCGCGCGAGGTTGAAGTGCACGAGCGCGCCGTTGTACGCGTCGGCGCCGCCCGAGGCGACCTGCGCGAGGCGTGACCAGAGCGCGCGCGCGCCCCGCCAATCATCGGCTTTTTCCCGGTAGATCGCGGCCGCGGCGACCAGGCCCGCGGCTTCCATCTCGCGGGCCGCGCCCGCCATGTCGCCGGTCGCCGCGAGGGTGCGCGCGCGGTCGACGGCCGGAACGCCGGGGAGCATCGCCATCGCGCGCTTCCAGCCGTCGTTCTCGGAGAACGCCATGTACCAGACGACGGTGAGCGCGCTCCGCGGGTCGTTGCGGCGCGCGAGGACCTCGGCGAGCGGCCGGAGCACCGAGAGGTAGTCGTGCTCGGCGACGTGCGTCTGCGAGGCGGCGGAGACGAGCGAGTTCGCGGCGTCGTCGAGGTCGCCGCGCGCGAGGGCCGCACGGGCGCGCTCGCGCAGGTGGTAGAGGTCGTCGAGCATGGGTCAGGGAGGCGGGAGGCTCTCGCGTTCATGCGCTACCTGGCCGGCCTGCCCGGCCTGCCCGGCCTGCACGAGCGCCTCACGACGCTTGCGCGCCATCTCCCGCGGAACGGCGATGAGGGTCTCCACGACCCCGATGATCACATAGAAACCGAGGAGCCACAGCAAGACGAATGCGGGTTTCGTCTGCAGGGAGACGATCGCGCTCGAGGCGACCGCGAACAGGACGAGCCCGACCGAGCGAGCGTTGAGCTCGAGGTCCTTGAACGAGCGGAAGCGGATGGTCGAGACCATCAGGAACGCCAGGAACGCCGTGAGCGCGACCACGGGGTAGACGTACTTCGGCCCCGCGAGGTCGCCGCCCACGGTGTGGTTTGCCACCACCAGGGACATGAGGACGCCCGCTGCGCCGGGGACTGGCAGCCCGACGATGTACTTGCTGGGCTTGGTCGGCTTTCCGCCCTCGCCCATCGAGAGCACGTTGAACCGCGCGAGGCGGACCGCCCCCATCGCCGCGAACAGAAAGGAGATGAAGAGGCCGGGCGTGCCGAGCTGGTACAGCGACCACTTGTAGACGAGGAGCGCGGGCGCCACCCCGAACGAGATCACGTCCGCGAGGGAGTCGATCTGCAGGCCAAACGCCGACTGCGTCTTCGTGAGGCGCGCGACGCGCCCGTCCAGCATGTCGAAGAACAGCGCGTACACGAGGAGAAGGGAGGCCCGGTAGTAGTCGTCGTTCCCGTTCGCCGGCCCGCCGTAGGGCGCCGTGCCGCTCAGGCGAATCGAGTCGAACCCGCAGAAGATGCTGGAGAGCGTGATCATGTTCGGCAGGAGAAACAGGGTCTTCCTGAGATCGAGCTTCCGCCGGGATAACGCCATCGCCCCGGAGCGTGCCCCAGGAAGGGGCGACCGTCCAGGCAGGGATACCCAGAAATTGGCCCGCGCAGGGGCAGACCCCTACGCTTGATGGCGATGCCTTCTCTCCTTTATCCGGCCCTGGCCGTCCTGACCGCCGGGGCCTTTCTCGCGCTCGGGTGCGGGCGGCCCGAGAGCGCCGCCGATCGGCAGCTCGCGGAGCTCCGCGAGCAGGTGACCAAGATGGAGGCCGAGCACGACAAGGTCGACGCGCGTCTCGGCGCCCTCGAGCTCGCCGCCGCCGACGAGAAGACGGCCGCGCCCGAGCGCTCGCGCGCCGCCGCCGCCGCGGCCGGCCCCGGCGCCACCACCCAGCCCCGCGTGGTGCAGCTCGGCGGCGCCGCTGACGCTGACGGCGAGGACCCGAACGACAAGGGCGAGCGCCCCGACATCCGCGTCACCGGCGCGGCTGGGTCGGTCTCGCCCCGGCCGCGCGCCGGGAAATCCGGGGGCCGCGCGCGCATCGAGGAGAGCGAGCCGTCGTCCGCGATCCGTCCCGACGGCGCCCGCTCGAGCGCCCTCGATCCCGACGCGAAGGCCGCCTACGAGGCCGCGCTGGCGCAGGTGCAGGGCAAGCAGTACGACCGCGGGCTCGAAGGGCTGAACGCGTTCCTGGTGCGCTGGCCCGACCATCCCTACGCCGAGAACGCCATCTACTGGCGCGGCGAGGCCTACTTCGCGCAGGGCGAGTACCTGCGCGCCGGCGAGCAGTTCGAGGCCGTGCTCGCGCGCTTCGGCAGCGGGAAGAAGTCGCCCGATGCGCTGCTCAAGCTCGGCATGTGCCAGGAGCGCCTCGGCGCCTCGTCGCGCGCGCGCGAGTACTGGGATCGCTTGAAGACTGAATATCCGAAGAGCGAGGCCGCGAAGCGGATCCCCAGCTCGACGAGCAGCTTGCCGAAGGGACCGAAGGAAAATCGATGAGCATCGCGCATCCCAGCATCAGGCATCTCGCGGTCGCATTCGCGCTGCTCGTTCCCACCACCGCGTCGATCACGCTCGCGCACGCCCAGAACACCACCAGCCCGCCTCCTCCCGGCGGTCCCACGGGCGGCACCGCTCCGGCCGGCGGCACGACCGTCACCGGTAGCACCAGCACCACGCAGTTCTTCCCCGGCGGCGTCGCCCCGGTCCCGCCCGGCGGCACGCTGGGCGGCGGCAACGCGCAGTTCTCGTCGTCGAAGCCGATCACCGGCAACGAGCGCGACACCTTCGACTTCCGCAACGGCGCGGGCGCCCCCGGCACCGCGCGCGGCAGCGAGAACGGCTCCTTCACCCTCGGGGGCGGGCGCTTCAGCGGCTCCTCTGGCAACCCCGGCACGCACCTCGTGCGCCGCGGCGACACGCTCTGGGACATCTGCGATAACTACTTCCGCAACCCCTACCAGTGGCCGCGGATCTGGGCGTTCAACCCGCAGATCCAGAACCCGCACTGGATCTTCCCCGGCGACCAGGTTCGCTTGCGCGGCGCCGGCCAGATCGCGGCGGTCGACACCGTGGCGAGCGGGCTCGTCGATCGCCGCCGGCAGGTCCCGCCGGACACGATCTTCCTCCGGACGCAGGGCTACATCGACGACGACACCAACAACTGGGGCGAGGTCTCGGGGTCACCGGAGGAGAAGATGATCCTCACCGACCACGACGACGTGTACCTGCGCATCTCGAGCGCGCACGACCTCAAGGTCGGCCAGGAGCTCACCATCTATCGCCCGCTGCGCAGCATCGGCGGCGGGAAGCTGATCGAGATCCAGGGTACGGCGCGCGTGAACCAGTGGAACCCCAAGGACCGCATCGCCCGCGCCATCATCACCGAGGCGATCGACGCCATCGAGCGCGGCGCGCGCGTCGGTCCGGTCACGCGCCGCTTCGAGGTGGTGCCGCCGGCCCGCAACGACAAGGACGTCACGGCGAGCATCCTCACCAGCGTGCAGCCGCACGGCCTGTTCGGTCAGAACCAGATCGTCTTCATCGACAAGGGCGACGAGGCGGGCGTCAAGCCCGGCAATCGGCTCTTCGTGATCCGCAAGGGCGACGCGTGGCACGCGTCGCAGACGACGGGCACGTCGGCGAAGCGCATCGCGCTCGAGGACGACTCGCCGGCCGCGACCGAGGAGGTGCCGAAGCCGCGTGATGCGTCGCGCCTCCCCGAGGAGGTGCTCGCCGAGCTGCGGGTCATCAACGTGCGGAAGCAGACCGCGATGTGCATCGTGACGAACTCGAAGAAGGAAGTCGAAGCGGGCGACAAGGCCTTCGCCCGCAAGGGCTTCTGATCGTGCCATGGGCGGCGATCAGTCGTATCGCTCGCTATGGACCTGCTTGCGCTCCACGTTCATCTGCTTCCGCAGCAGATCCCGCACCGCGCCCACCATCCGTTCCAGCCCGCAGATGTACACATGCGGCGGCCCGCTCTTCTCGAGCTCGCGCCACGCCGCCTCCACGTGCGCCTGCACGTAGCCGCGCAGCCCGGTCCAGGCCTCGCCGGGCTGCGATATGGTGTAGTCTGCATGCAAGTTGGGGTGCGCGGCGCAGAGCGCCTCGAGCTCGTCGCGGTAGAGGCGGTCCGCCTCGTGGCGGACGCCGAAGAGGACGCGCATGGGCGTCGTCTCGCCGGCGGTCAGCGCCGCGCGGATCATGCTGCGTAGCGGCGTGAAGCCGGTACCCGTGCCCACGAACAGGGAGGGATGGTTCGCCAGCGGCGCGCGCGTGAAGAAGCCCTGCGGGCCGATCACGCGGATCACGCTGCCCAGCGGCAAGGCGTGAAGGTAGGTCGAGCCCGGCCCGCCCTCTACCTTCGTCACCGCGACCTCGAAGGTCGGCGAGCCGTCGGGCGGGGACGCGACCGAGTACGCCCTCCGCGCCTCGCCCTCCGCGAGCGGGAGCACGAGGCTCACCCACTGGCCCGCCTGGAACGTGATCGCGCCCGCCGCGAGGTCTACGCGCTCGAAGCCGAGCTCGCGCACGCTCGTCGTGAGCATGCGCGCACGCGCAAGACGTACGTCGAAGGTCGGCGGAGGCGGCATCGTCTGTCCGGGCTATACTACCCAGACCGCGCGCGGGAAAGGCTCTCCACCCGGTACGCGAATCCGGCCTTCACGCGCGACGAGCTGCGGAACACGAGCTCCATCCGCAGGAGCGCGTCGAGCACCGCCTCCGTCTCCATCGTGCGCTGCCGCGCCTCGGCCAGGACCGGCTCGAGCGGCGCCAGCGCGTCCGGCCCGTGGTGGAGCGCGCCCGGCAGGACGAAGAGCGCGCCGTCGACGTCGGCGACCACCCGCGCGTCCATCGGGCCCTCCGCGTGCTTCAGCGTCACGGCCTGCGCCTCGTCGAGGTGGCGGACCAGCAGCTCCGCCCCCGACCACAGATCGAGCAGATGCGCGCCGCGGTCGTCGACCTCTTCCACGACGAACACCCCGCGGTGCGCGCGCTCGAACCGGCGGCCGACCCCGGCGAGCTCCTCGCCGACGTGGGGCCCGGCGAGCGTCGCGAAGCCCTGGGCGGTCAGCGCATCGTCCCAGAAGGCCCGGCTCCGGGCCTCGAACCAGGGGTCCTCGGGCCCGAAGGCGCCGGTCCGCTTCACGAAGGCCTCCCGCATGCGCTTGGCCTCCGGCGCGAGGGTCCCGGTGGCCAGGTCCACGATCGCCTCGTAGGCCGCGAGAACGCGGCCGGGCGTGGTATCGTTTGGAGCGCGTCCCATGCTGAATCGAGTCTTCTTTCCTCAATCCGCCGTCGACCAGTGGGGCATCGACGGAAAGATCGATCTCGTGGCCGGTGAGCTCATTTTGCTCGCGGAGGGGCGCCGCTACAAGGTGGAGGAGGCGGTTCGTATCGTCACCGAGGTCACCGGCGCCAACGACGACCGCAAGATCATCGGCAAGGTGAAGCCCAAGCGCGCGCTCGACGAGATCGGCGCCGAGCTCCTAGAGAACTCGATGATCCTCGGCGACAACGCCTACGACATCGTTCCTGGGTGGATGGGCACCGCCACCTGCTCGCTCGCCCACCATCTCCTCTCGTCCGAGCGCATGAAGGCGCGCGGCGGTCGCACCGACATCGGCGCGGGGCCCAGGTCGGACGAGGAGCTCCTCCAGCGCTTCGTCGAGGGCACGCTGTGAGCGAGACGTCTGCCAACGTTCTGTTCTTCCTCACGTGCGCGACCTACGTCGCGGCGACAGTGGTGTTTCTCCGTTTCCTCGTGAACGGCAAGGGAGACGTGGGCAGGCTCGGCGCGCGGCTCATCGCGTTCGGCGCGGTGTTCCATGCGGCGCACATCTGCGTCGCCTCGCTCGTCCTCCGCGTGTGCCCGGTCGAGGGCATTCACTTCCCGATGAGCGTCGCCTCGATGCTCATGGGCGTGGCGTACGTGATCGCGCGCCGGAGGCTCCGCATCGAGGTGGCGGGCGCGTTCGTGGCGCCGCTCGCGCTCACGTCGCTGATGGCCTCGCAGTTCGCGGGCGGGGGCGCCGAGCCGGGCGTGGGCATCAAGAGCTTCTTGCTGCCCTTCCACGTGACCGCGAACCTCGTCGGCGTCGCGCTGTTCGGGCTCGCGTTCTCCGCGGCCGCGCTCTACCTCGCGCAGGAGCGGTTCGTGAAGTCGAAGCGCATCGACGGCATGTCGCGCCGCCTGCCCCCGCTCGATGCGCTCGACCGCGCCGAGCATCGCTTCCTCCTCGCGGGCTTCCCGCTGCTCACCATCGGCATCATCACCGGCACGGTGTGGGCGCGGCGCGTGGAGATGGGCGGCACCAGCGAGATCCTGCGCGCGGTCTTCGGCTACGTGACCTGGTTCGTCATCGCGGGCGTGCTCTTCCTGCGCGCGGCGGCGGGCTGGCGCGGGCGCCGCGCGGCGTATGGCACGATCGCGGGTTTTGGCTTCGCGGTGCTGGTCCTCGTTCTCTACCTCGTACGCAAGGAGCCGCCGCCGGGCGTCGCCGTGATCGGCGCGCCCGCCTCCGCGACGCCTGCCTCCGTGACCGCGGGGGTGCTCCCTTGAGCTTGCCGGTGGTCGTCATCGGCGTCTCCCACAAGACGGCGCCGGTCGATGTCCGCGAGCGCTTCGCCGCGGGCAGCGAGGTCCTTCCCGAGCTGCTCGCGCGGCTCAGCGCGCGCCCCGAGCTCGAGGAGGCGATGTTCCTCTCGACCTGCAACCGGGTCGAGGTCATCGCCCTCCCCAAGCCCGGCGCGAACCTCGAGGACGCCACGCGCGCCGCGTCGCGCGCCATCCGCGAGGCGCTGCGCGAGCAGATCGGCGCCTCCAGCATCGACGACCTCTCGGAGTGGCTCTACGAGAAGAGCGGAGAAGCCGCGGTCCGCCACATCTTCCGCGTCGCCGCCAGCCTCGACTCGATGGTGCTCGGCGAGCCGCAGATCCTCGGCCAGGTCAAGGACGCGTACGACGCCGCGGTCGCCGCCGGCGCGCTCCGCAGCCACCTCTCGCGCTGCGTGCATCGCGCCTTCACGGTGGCGAAGCGCGTGCGCACCGAGACGCAGCTGGGCGCGGGCATCGTCAGCATCTCGAGCGTCGCCGTCGACCTCACCAAGCGCATCTTCGGGGATCTCAAGTCCAGCACCGTGCTGCTGGTGGGCGCCGGCGAGATGGCGGAGCAGGCGGCGAAGAGCCTCGGCAAGGGCGGGAAGTCGATCCGCGTCTGCAACCGCAGCTTCGAGCGCGCCGCCACGCTCGCCGCCACGTTCGGAGGCACCGCCGCGCCGCTCGATCAGCTCGAGGCCGAGCTCGTCATCTCCGACGTCGTGGTCGCGAGCACGTCCAGCAAGACGTTCGTGATCACCAAGGACCTCGTGAAGCGCGTGATGAAGCAGCGCAAGGGCAAGACGCTCTTTCTGATCGACATCGCGGTCCCGCGCAACATCGATCCCGACGTCCACAACCTGGACAACGTCTACGTGTACAACATCGACGATCTCGAGGCCGAGGTCGCCGAGAACATGAAGCTCCGGCAAAAGGAGGTCACCGCTGCCGAGATGATCGTCGACGCCGAGCTCGCCGAGTGGGCCGCGTGGGCCCGCGGCCTGAACGTCAACCCTACCGTCGTCGCGCTCCGGGCGCGCACGCGCGGCGTGCTGGTCGCCGAGCTGGAGCGCAGCCTCGGCCAGCGCCTCAAGCACCTCCCCGAAGGTGATCGCGCCGCGCTCCTCCAGATGATGGAGAGCGCGACCAACAAGCTGCTGCATGCGCCGACCACCCGGCTCAAGGCCGCGGCCTCCTCCAGCAACGCGGGGGATCTCGTGGAGGCGATGCACCATCTCTTCGATCTCCCGAAGGCGCCAGAGTCGGCGGATGAAGTCGTCCGCGACTCGCGCACCATGCGCAGCGACGGCTCCGGCCCGACGTCGATGGCCGCGGACGCGAGCGAGAAGCGTCTCCCCCACTGACCGCGAGACGCGTATCGTGCCATCCGCGATGAAGCTCACGTATGCCACCCGGCGCTCCCAGCTCGCCCTCGCCCAGTGCCGCGCCTTCGTGAGGCGCCTGCAGGCGGCCCATCCCGAGCTCGAGCCTGTCGAGCTCCAGGTCGTCACTACCGGCGACAAGATCCAGGACCGCCCGCTGTCCGAGGTCGGCGGCAAGGGTCTCTTCGTGAAGGAGATCGAGGAGGCGCTCCTCGAGCGCCGCGCCGATCTCGCGGTGCACTCCATCAAGGACGTCCCGGGCCTCCTGCCCGACGGCCTCTTCATCGCGTGCATCCCCCCGCGCGAGGACCCGCGCGACGTGCTCGTCTCCCCCAAGCATGGTCGCCTCGATCAGCTGCCCAAGGGCGCGCGCGTCGGCACCAGCAGCCTGCGGCGCGCGGTGAGCCTGCTCGCCGCGCGGCCCGATCTCGCGATCATCCCGCTGCGCGGAAACGTCGATACCCGCCTCCGCAAGGTCGATGAAGGCGAGGCCGACGCCATCGTCCTGGCGCGCGCCGGCCTGGTGCGCCTGAGCCTCGAGCACCGCGCGACCGACGTTCTCTCCCCCGAGATCTCGCTCCCCGCGGTGGGCCAGGGCGCGCTCGGCATCGAGTGCCGCCTCGACGACGAGGTGACCAAGGGCGTGCTCGCCGCGCTGCACGACGAGCTCACGAGCCGCTGCGTCGCCGCCGAGCGCGGCGTCATGGTGGCGCTGGAGGGCGACTGCAAGACGCCCCTCGGCGCGTACGGAGAGCGCAAGGAGAGCGCGGGCGGCGCGCAGCTCCATCTTCGCGCGTTCGTCTCCGAGCCCGACGGCACGAACCTGCGCCGCACCGAGGAGACCGTGCCCTGGCCCGCCTCCGACGAGGCGGCGCGCCTGGTAGGCGAGCGCGTCGGCGCCGCGCTCCTCGCTGCCCGCTAGATGGCGGTGGGGAGGGTCACCCGCATCAGGAGGCCGCCGCCCTCCCGGTCGAGCGCCACGATCGACCCGTTCGCGCGCGTGACGAGCATGCGGCTCACGTAGAGTCCGAGGCCGGTGCCGGTGCTCTTGGTGGTCACGAACGGCTCGAAGATGCGCTCGCGGAGCTTCTGGTCGAGGCCCGGACCGTCGTCGCTCACGTCGATCTGCACCGTGCTCATCGTGGGCTGGGTGACGTACACCCAGACGTTGCCCCTTTCCTCGCCGAGGCTCTCGACCGCGTTGCGCGGCTCCCCGCCACCTCGGGCACGTTCGGCGCGTCGACGTGCAGCGCGACGTTGGCGCCCAGGTCGGTGACCTCGGAGGCGGGCATCGAATCCATCGACATCGTGCGCAGATCGCGGAGCAGCGACGTGACTTGATCGCACCGCGCTCGAGACGCCCTCCTCCCTCGCGCGCTCGATCTTCTCCTGCGGCACGCCGAGGCTCGCCTCGCTCACGCCGCGCAGCTCCTCGGGCGTCCGTCCGAAGAGCGCGGCACCTCGATGGTTGTCCTCGACGTGGAGGAGCATCCGGCCCTCGACGTCCCGCACGCCGATGGCCGCGGGGCGTAGCTCGAAGAGCTCGACCAGGAGCTCCAGGTTTTTTCGCTCGCTTGTCCGTCAGCCGCCGTGCTTTCGGCTCTCGCTCCGCACGTCGACTGTATCCCTTGCCGGGCAGGCGTTGTCGACTATGCTTCGCGACCCGGCCCCCGATCCGCCAGATGCATCGAACTCCTGGACATTTCGTTGCGTTTCACGGCGCTTTTCGGCCCGCGGTGCGCCTCGCGCTGGCGCTCGCAGCGGTCCTGGCGCTCCTCGTTCTCCCCCGGGTCGCCTCCGCGAAGACCGGGTCGGCGGTGGGCGAGCCCCTGAAGCTGGAGATCGAGGGCGCGGCGGATGCCTTCTACTTCAAGCCCCGCGCGAAGGGCCCGCGGCCCATCCTCATGTATCTGCACGGCCGCGGCGGGAACCCCGCCGAGGACTGCCGCAAGTGGGCGAAGGTCGGGACTCAGTTCGGCTGGGTCGTCTGTCCCGCCGGCCCGGGCACGAACGAGAACGGCGGTCGCACCTGGTCGAGCGGCGCGGGTGAAGCGCAGAAGACCATCGATGGCGCGATCGCCGCGCTCCGTGCAAAGTACAAGGGTCGCGTCACGCGCCGCGGCAACGTGCTCATCGGCTTCAGCGAGGGCGCGTTCATCGCCATGCAGGTCGGCCTCAAGGACCAGACCACCTGGACCAAGTGGCTCATCCTCGGCGCGAGCGATCAGTACTGGGGCGGCGACGTCACCGAGGCGCTCGACAAGGACAAGCGCAAGGTCCGCCGCGTATACCTCCTGACCGGCGAGAACGACGGCGTGGCGCAGAACACGGTGCGCGTCGGCGACACGCTGAAGAAGAACGAGGTGCCGGTGCGGGTCCGCCTCGTCCCCGGCATGGGCCACGAGGTCCCGAGCGATCGCATGGTGAGCACCTACCGCCGGCCGCTCGCCTGGCTGGTCGCCGCCAAGTAGCGTCGATCCCGCGCGCCTGCGTGTGCTAGTCAGGGCGCCGTGACCGCGACCTCGCGCTTCAAGCCGCCGCTCGTGCTGGGCATCGCGGGCGGATCTGGCTCGGGCAAGAGCACGATCGCCAAGTCGATCCTCGAGGCGCTGCCGGTCGGGCAGGGCATCCTGCTCCAGCAGGACCACTACTATCGGTCCCAGTCGCACCTCCCGCTCAGCGAGCGCGAGATGGTGAACTACGACCATCCGGATGCGCTCGAGCTCGACCTCCTCACGACGCACCTGGACCAGCTGCGGACCGGCGAGCCGATCGTCCGCCCCACGTACGACTTCGCCACCCACGACCGCGCCAAGGAGGGCCTGAAGATCCAGCCCGCCCCGGTGATCGTGGTCGAGGGCATACTGGTCCTCGCCGATGACCGCCTCCGCTCGCGTTTCGAGGTGAAGCTCTTCGTCGACACCGACTCCGACATCCGACTCATGCGCCGGATGCGCCGGGACATCGAGCACCGCGGCCGTACCTTCGGGCAGATCCGCAAGCAGTACTACGAGAGCGTCCGGCCCATGCACCTGGCCTTCGTGGAGCCCTCGAAGCGCTTCGCGGACGTGATCATCCCCGAAGGCGGCCAGAACCGCGTCGCCCTGGATTTTCTCCTCAGTTTCGTGCGCCAAAGAGCCGCCGAGGGCCGCTAGGATAGGGGAGCACCCTGTGAGCGGCCCCCTCGCCACGTCGAAGACGAAAGCTGCCGACCTGCTCCTGCGCGCGCGAGCGTTGCCGCGAGATCAGTTCGACCGCGTCGTCGCCCTCGTCCACCAGAACGGTGAGCGTGCCGAGGACGTGATCATCGACAACGACGTCATGAGCGAGGCCGACCTCCTCAAGGCGTTGTCGGCGGTCTATCGCACCCACTTCGTCTCCACGCAGAAGCTCTCGAACGCCGACATCCCGCGCGCCACGGTGCAGATGATTCCCCGGCGCGTCGCCGAGACCCTGGGCGTGTTCCCGGTGCTCTTCGATCGCCAGAAGAACGTCCTCAGCGTCGTCACCGCCGATCCCGACAACACCGACGTCCTTCGTGACATCAAGCTCGTCTCCGGCGCGAACGAGGTGAAGGCGTTCGTGGCGCGGCCCGCCGCGATCGCCGCCGCCATCCGCAAGCACCACGGCGGCGACGCGCGCGCCTTCGACGTCCTCGAGCGCGCCGGCATCGCCTATGACTTCGGGCAGCAGGTCACGCGCGACGGCCGCGTGGTGGCGGCGAAGGAGTCGTTCCGCCAGCCCTCGGGCAGCAACCCCTCCTTCGACAGCGGGCGCGGCGAGATCGCGGCCCCCGCGCCTCCTCCTCCCGCCGCGCCGCCGGTCGCTCGTCAGCCGCCACCGCCCGTCCCGGCCGCGCGCGCGCCGCGCGTCGCCATCGACGAGGAGGAAGAGTTCTTCGCGCCCAAGCCCGCGCGCGGGGCAGGCGGCAGCATCGGTCGCAACCGCAACGAGCCGGACGACGCGCGAGCGCAGCCCCAGCGTGGCAACGCCGCGCAGGTCTCGCTCTCCGTCCCGCCGCCGCCGGTGAGCGCGCCCGCGCCCCTGCCCAAGGCCGCGCGCGTACCCTCGTTCGTCGACCCTGCGGACGACGGATCGATGCCGCCCACCGCTGTCTCGGCGCTGCCGCCGCGCAGCCGCGCGGGTTCGAAGGCGGGAACGCAGCCGCCCTCGAGCGACATGGTCGGCCAGAACGTCCTCGTGCACGACACGACCATCGAGCTGCTCACGGTCATGGTGAGCCTGCTCGAGAACTCGCGGCAGGAGCTGCGTGGTCACTCCTCGCAGGTGGCGCGGCTCCTGCGGCGGGTCGCCGAGCGAATGAACCTCGATCGCTCCGAGACGCAGGGGATGATCGTCGCCGGGCACATCCACGACCTCGGCAAGATGGGGCAGTTCCATCTCACGGCGCTGAACTGCGCCGAGTACGAGGGGCACCGGACCGCGGCCACCAAGGCGTACGACACGCCACTGCGGCTGCTGGAGGCGGTGCGCATCCCGTCGTCGATCAAGAACTCGGTCTTCCACATGTACGAGCGGTTCGACGGCAAGGGCTTCCCCGACAAGCTGGTGGGCAAGGAGATCCCGCTCGGCGCGCGCCTCCTCTCGATCGCCGATACCTACGCCGACCTCACGCAGAACCCGCGCAATCCTTTCCGCAAGGTGCTCGGGCCCGCGGAGGCGGTGGACGTGCTGCTCAAGCATGCGGCCACCATCTTCGATCCGTCGCTCCTCGACCTCTTCAAGTCGCTGGTGCTCGGCGAGGACATGCGCGCAAAGCTGATGGGCAGCCGCTACCGGGTGCTGCTCGTCGACTCCGACCCCGAGGAGTCGACGGTGCTCGAGCTGCGCATGGTGGAGCAGGGCTTCGACGTGAAGACCGCCCGCAGCGTCGAGATGGCGCGCAAGCTCCTCGTCGCGGAGGCCGCGGAGTTCGATCTCGTGGTGTGCGAGGTCGAGATGCCCGACGCCGACGGCCTCGCGTTCCTCTCCGAGGCGCGCAAGGAGGCGTGGGGGCGCGACATGCCGTGGGTCGTCCACACGCGCAAGCAGGGACGCACCGAGGCGAACCGCGCCTTCGAGCTGGGCGCCATGGACTTCGTCGCGAAGCCCGTCCAGGCCGACGTCATGGTGGCCAAGCTCAAGGCCATGCTCGATCAGTGGTCGACGGGTCGCGGCGCGAAGGGCGTCAGCGGCAGCCTGCGCGAGATGGGCCTGCCCGACATCGTCCAGGTGCTCTTCCACGGCCGGAAGACGGGGCGTCTCAACGTTCGCCACGCCGGCAAGAACGGCGAGATTCACTTCCTCGAGGGCGCGGTGGCGAACGCCGTGATGGGCGAGCTCGCCGGCAAGGAGGCGTTCTACGCGCTCCTCAAGCTGACGGACGGCGACTTCGCGCTCGACCCCAGCTTCACGCCGCCGAAGCGCATCATGGAAGAGTCCGCCGAGGCGCTCCTCCTCGAGGGCATGCGCCGTATGGACGAAGGCCTCTGAGCGGAGAGCTACTTCTTCTCGGGGATCGCGGCGGGGTTCACGATCTCGAGGTCCCAGCTGATCTCGGTGTCGGCGCCGCCCCACGGCGGGAACGTGAGGTTGGTGAACGCCTTCTCGATGCAGTTGCCCACGGCCTTGCCCTGGTAGGGCGCGGGGACGGTGATTCCCTTCGAGTGGCCGTTGTGACCGAGCTGGATCTGGATCGTGACCTTGCCCCACGGTCCGGTCGCCTTGCCGGTGTCGTCCTTCGCGGCGCCGCAGTTCTCCTTCACCTGGCGGGCCGAGCGCTTCACCACGCTCTCGGTGGCCTCCTTGTCGTAGACATCGCTCCGGCGCGTCGCGCCCTCGTTCACGGACGTCACGCCCGGGCCCTTGGGCTTCGTCTCGCTCGCGGCCGGCGGGGACGAGGCGCCCTCCCATTTCGTCGACTGCGTACCGTCGTCGGTGGTCGGCTTGTGCGTCGACTCGTTCGACGGATCGTCGGCCTGCTTCGGCTTTCCGCCGCATGCGCTGATCGAGGCGAGAGCGGCGACGGTGGCAAGGGTGACGCCAGCAAGGAAAGGAGTGCTCGCACGCATGCGCGCCACTCTACCACCTGCTCAGCGGCGTGAAGCCCAGACTCGCGCGCCTGACGCGGTGTCCCAGACCACGACCTCGCCGCCGCAGACGCCGATGACTCGGGCGCCCGACTCCGGCCAGAAATGCGCTGTTTCGACGATGAAGCTCGGCGATCGCTCGAGGGTCACCTGCGCCGCGCCGCTGCCGTGATCGGCAAGCCGCAGTGCGTCGGGACGCTCCACGAGGACGAGGCGAGGTCGTCGGCCATCGTCGGGCGCGCGCCCTCGGACGTGCCGCGCGTCGTCACAGCTCGGTGATCTTGTAGTCCTTGATCTTGTAGAGGAGCGCGCGGTGGCTGATCTCCAGCAGCTCGGCGGCCCGCGTTCGGTTGCCGCGGGTCTTCACCAGCGCGCGGCGGATCAGGATCTCCTCGATGGCGGCGGTGGTCTTCTTCACCGAGAGCTCGCCGCTCGCGAGCTGCACCTGGACGGGATCGAGCGCGTCGCGCAGGCGCTCCGGGAGATCGCTGGCGTCGATGACCTCGCCGTCGCACAGCACCATGGCGCGCTCGATGGTGTTCTCCAGCTCGCGGACGTTGCCCGGCCAGCTGTACTCCAGGAGCAGCTTCCGCGCGTCGGGCCCGACCGCGCGGATCCGCGTGCCGAGCCGCGCGTTGTTGCGCGTGAGGAAGTGGTCGACGAGCAGGTTGACGTCCTCCTTCCGCGCGCGCAGCGGCGGGATGACGATGGGCAGCACGTTGATCCGGTAGAAGAGGTCCTCGCGGAAGCGCCCCGCCTTCACCTCGGCCGCGAGATCGCGGTGGGTCGCGGCGATGATCCGCACGTCGATCTTGATGTCCTTCGAGTCGCCCAGCCGGCGGATCGTCTCCTCCTGGAGCGCGCGCAGGATCTTCACCTGGAGCGAGAGCGGGAGCTCGCCGATCTCGTCGAGGAAGAGCGACCCGCCGTCGGCCTCCTCGAAGAGACCACGCCGGTCGGCGTTGGCGTCGGTGAACGCGCCCTTCTTGTGCCCGAACAGCTCGGTCTCGAGGAGGTTCTCGGGGATGGCGCCGCAGTTGATGGTGACGAACGGCTGGTTCTTGCGCACGCCGCGCGTGTGGAGCGCGCGCGCCACGAGCTCCTTGCCGACGCCGCTCTCGCCCTGGATGAGGACCGTGGTCTTGTAGTCGGCGATCTTGGTGATGGTGCGGAAGATGTCGGTCATCGCCTGGCTCTTCGCGAGGATCGACTCGAACTGGCTCTCCTTCTGGATCTGCTCCTTGAGCGCGCGATTCTCGCGGCGCAGCGTCTCGCGCTCCTCGGCCTTGCGGAGGGCGAGGACGATCTCGTCGGGCTTGAAGGGCTTGCCGACGTAGTCGTACGCGCCGGCCTTCATCGCCTCCAGCGCGAGATCGACCGAGCCGTAGGCGCTCATCACGATCACGGTGGCGGGGTTCTGCTTCGCCTTGAGCGTCGCCAGGAGATCCATGCCGCCCATCTTCGGCATGCGCACATCGGTGAGGATCACATCGGGCCCGAACGAGTCGACGAGCACCAGCGCGCTCTCGCCGCTGTCGGCCACCTCGACGTCGTAGCCGTGGCGCTTGAGCAACGTCTTGAGGACGAGGCGAATGTTCTCTTCGTCATCGACGACCAAGACGCGGCGCATGATCGCGATTGTACTCGCTCTGCAATCGTTGCAGAGCCTTTCGTAGCAATAGTCGCGGTATTTCAGGTCATCGTGGATGCTGTGGGCCTGGAGTCGCATTCTTTGCGACCAGGCGCGGGCGGGATGCGCGCGCTATGCTGCGCCGGTCCGGAGACCATGACCGAAGAGCTCGTAGCAGGCGACCACGTGACCGCGACCGTCCGCCTCCTTCGCCCGCTGGCGCAGGGCGGGATGGGCAAGGTGTGGGTCGCGGAGCACCTCGTCCTCGAGACCGAGGTCGTGGTGAAGCTGATGGCCAAGGAGATCGAGGCTGCCGCCGGCGCCGCCGCTCGCTTCGCGCGCGAGGCGGCGGTCGCGGCCGCCGTGAAGAGCCCGCACGTCGTGCAGGTGTTCGACTCGGGCGTCACCGAGGGCGGCGTCGCGTTCATCGTGATGGAGCTGCTCGAGGGCCATGATCTGGGCGCGGAGCTCACCGCCAACGGACGCATGGCGCCGGAGCACGTGGCGCTCGTCGTCGGCCAGCTCGGCAAGGCGCTGGCGAAGGCGCATCGCGTCGGGGTCATTCATCGCGATCTCAAGCCCGACAACATCTTCCTGTGCGAGCTGGAGGGCGGCGAGCGCTTCATCAAGCTGCTCGACTTCGGCACTGCAAAGGACGACTCGCGCACCCCCAGCTCCACCACGCTCGGTCAGCTGATCGGTACGCCGTACTACATGAGCCCGGAGCAGATCCTCGGCGAGCATGTCGACACGCGGACCGACATCTGGTCGCTGGGCGTGGTCGCCTACGAGGCGCTCACCGGCGTGCGCCCCTTCGAGGGGGTCACGGTCGGCGCCATCACGCTCGCCATCCACACCACGAGCCCGCGGCTCACCACGCTCGTCCCCGAGCTGCCGGACACCGTCGACGAGTGGTTCGCGCGCGCCTGCGCTCGCGAGCCCGCCCAGCGCTTTCAGACGGTGCGCGCGGCGACCGAAGGCTTCGTGCGGGCGCTCGCCGGCGAGCCCGCGCTGCCCGACTCCGGCCCCGGCTCGGCCGATGATCTCTCGGGCATTCCGCCTTCGTCGGCCAGGGGCGGGCTCCTGGTGCCGGTTCCGCCCGGCTCCGTTCCGTCGGTGCCGCGGCTCGCGTCGACGACGTCGTCGCTCTC
This sequence comes from Polyangiaceae bacterium, assembly GCA_043736975.1. Taxonomy (GTDB): domain Bacteria; phylum Myxococcota_A; class Polyangia; order Polyangiales; family Polyangiaceae; genus Labilithrix. The sequence goes on along the minus strand of JAYTBL010000670.1, from coordinate 2,368 downwards.
GTCGACGCTCGCCTCACCACGGCACAATGAGCGCCGCACCATGATGTGGCTCGCGGGGATCGTCGTGGCGGCGGCGCTCGTCGCCAGCTACGCGCTGCTCACCGCGAACAGCAGCGAGCGCCCGGGCTCGGTGGCGGCGGGCCCCGAACCCTCGCCCACCATTGCCTCGGCGACCGCGACCGCCGCGGCGACCGCGAGCGCGAGCGATCCGGCGAGCGCGAGCGCGCTTCCCGGAGCTCCGCTCTCCACCGCGTCACGACTCGCCCTCCCGCTACCGGCGCAGCCGCCCAAGGTCGTACCCCCGGCGCCGGCGTCCGCGGCGCCCTCCTCGTCGACGGCGCCGGGTTCGCCGGCGTCCGCTTCGCCTCTGCCCGCGGCGACACCGACCGCGACCGCGCCGTCACCCCCCGAGCCTTCCGAGGCCCCCACGGCGCCGCTCGACCTTCGCGAGCTGGCGCCGCCTTCCGCGAACGGCCCCTGAACCCGATCGCAGGATCTAGGCGGCGAGCGTCGAGCGATGACCGCGCGCCAGGAACTCGTTCCACGAAGCCTGGACCTCGGCGAACGCGCAACCCTCGCGCTGGAACGTGCCCTTGGTGAGATCGAGGATGGTGGAGGCGAGCTTGTGGTCGGTCGTGAACGGCGCGATGCCATAGTCGAACTCGATGTCCACGGCGTTCCGGATCACGTCCGGAACCTCGTCGAGCGCGTAGCTGTTCCCGGTACCCGCGAGGTTCGCACTCGAGCCCACGATGAGCTGCGCATGCTGGTACGCGATGCTCGCGGCGCGCGCGATGAGCTCTCCGACGCCGAAGAACGTGGCGATGGTGTCCTCCTTCGTGCATTGCGACGCGACGAACGGCTCCCAGCTCGAGAGCAGCGAGGATTGACGGTTCATGCGGGCGATGACCGCCATCGGCCACTGCGTCACCGAGCGCGCGAGCCAGCTCCGGACGTCGGGGTCGATCTCCTTCGCGACGTCGTCCAGGATCGACATCGTTCCCACCGTGACGCACGGCTTGGACGCCGACCGTCCTTTCAGGGCGTAGATCCGGCGGACGGCGTCGCTCCGCATCGCCACCAGGCCGTAGCCGGTGTTGGTGCGTGCAAGGGCGAGGCCACCGTCGGCGAGCAGGGTGTACATGCGGCGCGCGTCGGATTCGATCATCGTTGGGGTCATTGCAGATGTCTCCTTGGGGGGTTGTTGCGCTACGTTCAGGGGTCGCTCGACCCCGACGATTGCCCATGCCTGCAAGGGACACTCCAACCGCGCGACTGACCGCGAGCGAGCCCGAGGCGCTCTCGTCGTCGTTCGCTTGTTCGCTCGCGGAGCACACGAGCGACTTCGTCGGCGTCTTCGACGAGGCTGGCATCGCGCGGTTCATCAACCGCAGCGTGCGGGGCGCGGATCCCGGTGACGTCGAGGGCAAGCCGCTCGAGCAGTTCCTCTCTCCGGAGCGCGCGCAGCGCATCCGCGCGATGGTCGAGGAGGTCCGCGCATCGGATCAGCCGGTGATCGATGACGCGGTGCGCATCGAAGCGCTCGACGGGAGCGTCCGCTGGTTCGTCGAGAAGTGCATTCCCGTGCGCGAGGAAGACGGCACGCTCCAGTTCATGCTCGTCCGCACGGAGACCACGCACCTCCGTCACGCCGAGGCCGAGCTCCGGGCCTCGGAGGCGCGCTACCGCACGCTCTTCGAATCGAACCCTGATCCGGTGATCGTGGTCGATGTGTCGACGCTCGCCATCGTCGCCGCGAACCCCGCTGCGGTCCGGCTCTATGGCTTCGGCGGCGAGGAGCCTCGCGAGACGGCCTGGCTAGAGCTCTTCCATCCGGACGAGCGCGAGGGGCTGCGCGCCACCTACCGCTCGAACCCCTCCGGAGAGCGCCGGAGCACGGTGCGCCAGCTCCGCCGGGACGGCTCGGTGGTCGTGGCCGAGATCGTCGACAACCCGATCGTCTTCGCCGGCGTCGCCGCGCGGATGGCGGTCGTCCGCGACGTCACCGAGCGCGTGAACGTCGAGGTGCAGCTGCGGCACGCTCAGAAAATGGAGGCGATGGGCGTCTTCGCCGGCGGCATCGCGCACGACTTCAACAACCTGCTCGCCGTCATCACCGGCTGCGCGGACGGTGCGCGCGAAGCGATCCCTCGAGGCACCGAGGCCAGCGAGGATCTCGATCACCTGCTCGATGCCGTGGTCCGCGGCACGAACCTCACGAAGAAGCTGATGCTCTTCTGTCGTCGGCTCGTGCTCGACAGCACGCCCGTCGACCTCGTCCGCGTGATCGGCGACCTGGGCGGCATCCTCCCCCGGCTGCTCGGGGACGGCGTCGCCCTCACCGTCCGCCACGACGCCGCGAGCGCGC
>JAYTBL010000669.1:0-8555 GCA_043736975.1 Polyangiaceae bacterium | reverse complement strand
CTCGTCCTCGCCGGCGCGATCACCCTCGATGGTCTCCCCACCTCCCACGAGGAGGTGGTCGCGACCACTCAGTCCTCGATGTGAAACTCGACGCGGCGGTTCACGCGGCGGCCGTCGTCGGTGGTGTTGGTCTCCAGCGGGTGCGTCTCGCCCAGCCCCGCGCTCTTGAGGCGCCCGCTCCTTCGATGCGCAGCCGCGTGATCTTGGGGTTGCTGGAGAGGATCTCGGCGACGGCGACGGCGACGACGATGTCCTCGCTGCAACACCGTCACGAACGAGCTCTTCGGGCCGGTTTCCGTGGATCTCGGCAGCCTGAGCTTCTGGGATCGCGCGCGCTGACGACTGGCCGCGCCCAGTCGCGTACAACGGATCGATGGCCGACGACGCACCGCGGGACGTGTTCCTCATCTACCGCCACCCCCAAGCCGGCCCGCTCGGCAAGCGGACGGCTACGCTCGTCGGCACGAGCGTGCTCGACTGGTTCCAGCGCGCCTGGGAGAAGGCCAAAGCTGCGCCAAGCGTCGACGGCGAGACGGACGACGCTTGGCTGGTCGCGGAGCTGGGCGGCGAGATCTCTGGGCTCGCCTCCCTCTTCCAGGCCGTGCGCGAGCACGACCTACCGGCCCCCGCGACGATCGACGCCCTGTTCGATGTTCTGGACGATCACCTCTCCATCGAGCGCGCATTCTGGCTCGACGAGGACGCCCTGCGGATCGACGACGACGACGACGAGGTACAGCACGCGACGATCCTCGTCGGCCGCGCCTACGCGGAGGCCAACCCCGACCGATTCGCGTTCGCGCTCCACGAGGACTGGAAGCTGCCCGACACGTCCGCGCGGGGCGCGTTCGAAGTCCCGGACGACGTGGTCCGCTTGCGCTTGCCCCAAGGCGCTGGCGACGGCGTGACGCACCTCTGCTTCGTGACGTTCTACGACTCCGAGAGCTTTGCGAATCCGCCGCCCATCTTGGTGCCGGGGACACGGCTCGATGGGCTCGCGGCGCGCTTCCGCGAGCTTACGCAGACCGACGGTTGGCCCTTCGAGCTCCTGCTGCTCCGCGGCCTGCTCGGCGGAAAGGCGAGCGACGCTGGCGCCATCGAGCCCGCTCTGCGAGACGCGACCACCCTCGACCTGATGAGCCTCGGCGGAGAAAGCAGCAAACCCGCCTGGCGCGATGCGAAGGCGTCGAAGGCGCGCGCGTCGTTCATGAAGTCACGGGCCGACGAGCCTGCCGACGCCCAGATCTTCGCGGGCGCGCACGTCGTGCAGCTGTCTGTGACCGTGAGCGAGACGTACTTTCATCAGTGGGTCTTGTTCGACGATCTCTGGGCCGCGGCGAATCCGGACTTGGCAAGCTCGCTGCTCCGTTGGACGCATCGGTGGGACGTCGTGGGTGATGGCGACGATGACGGACGACGACGACGACGACGAGCTCTGACTCGGGGTGGGTCGAGGGCTAGCGGCGCGAAGGACACGAGCAGGCGCGTAACCCATTCAAAGGGGTTTGCGCGTGGAAGCTGGAGCGATGGATCGGGTCAGGGACGGGTCGGTGCTGATCCGGCTGCTCCGGGAGGAGGAGAGCGCGCGGCGCACGCCGATCATCGTGCTGACCGCAGCGGGCGGTCCCCCGCGAGTGGAAGCGCCTCTCCGAGGTCGGCGCCGACGCGTTCCTGGTGAAGCCGGTCGACCTCGAGGACGTGGAGCTGGTGATCCGGCGTACGCTCCGCACGAGGCGCGCCCTTCACGGGCAGGCGGATCACTCGCAGCAGCAGCTCACGGGGTTGCCGCCGAGGTAGTCGCCCAGGGTGTACTCGCTCCCGAAGCTGTCCCACTTCGGCGTGACGACCTCGTCGCAGGTCTTGAGCGAGCGCCCCTCGTTGCTCCGGAAGCTGTTGCCGTTGCTCCCGGTCTGGCGGTAGTAACAGGCGTAGCCGGCGTAAGGCGCGGCGACTCCGTCGTGGCCGCCGCAGCTCTTGTGGTCCTTGCAGGCGGCCGCGCAGGTCTTGCCGGCGGCCTTGCACGCGGCGGCGCACGACTTCCCGCTCTCGCCGGCCACGTAGGCGGCGGTGACGGCGGGGGCGGCGTCCCTGGCGGGCGCTGCGTCGACCTTGCCAGCGTCCGCGGGCGGGTCCTCTTTTCCTCGCTGCTCCTCGGAGGGCGTGGCGTCGTTGGCGGCGGCTGGGACGCGAATCACCTCCGTCTCCGTGGTGCAGGCTGCAAGCATCAGCGCCGCGCCGGAACCGAGGATCGAGCACAAAAGGACGAGGAGGGAGCTGGAACGCATGCGCCTTCGACGGGGATCCGCGCGCCGCATTCAGAAACCGATCACTTCTCGATGAAATGGCGCCCGCGCCTCGGGTCGAGGGTCGACGAGCTGAGGGCTGCAAGCATCGGCCTGCACGCGCTGCTCGGGCCGCGGCGGCGTCGCGAGGTGAGCGTCCTCGGGCTGATCGTCGTAGGGACGCGCCAGCACACGGACCAGCGTCTCGAACGGCGCGAAGTCGGCGTCGTTTCACCGCGGCCAGGATCATCTCCTCGACGCGGTGCTTGCGGGGATGAAGGCGTCCGTCTCCTCGCGCACCAGACCGATCTTGGCCCTCGCTCGATAGGGTTCACGAGCCAGAGGTACCCGATGCACCGACGCGCGTAGATTGCGAGCTTCACGCCGCGATCGACACGCTCCGTCTAGGGCGAGAGGACACCTCAGAAGCCGGGGACCTCGACGGGCTGGGTCGTCGAGACCTGGAGGCTTCCGATCCCGAGCGCGCCGTAGGCCCTCGAGCCCCAGCACCAGACCTTGCCCGCCGCCGTCCGCGCGCACGTGTGACGCGTGCCGGCGGCGACCTCGACGACGCCGTCGAGGCCGACCGCGTCCACGGGCGTGCGCGAGAAGCTCGTGTTCGTCACGAAGCCGCCTTGACCGAGCTGCCCGTTCGAGTTGTACCCCCAGCACTTCACCCTGCCGGCGCGCGTTCGCACGCACGAGTGCCGCCCGCCAGTCTCGATCTCGACGGGATCCGTCCCCGGAGGCATCGCGACGACGGACTTCGTCACTTGTGAATCGACGCCGTCCGGCGTCGCGGGGCCGAGCTGGCCGAAGGTGTTGTAGAAGCCCCAGCACGCGACCTGCCCGCTCCCGGTGATGACGCAGCGGTGGTCCTCGCCGCGCGCCGAGACATCGGCGATACCGTTCGCGAGTGACGGCACGTTCTCGACGTACGCGCCCCAGCAGCCGAGCGCCCCCGTCTGCGAGAGTGCGCAGGTCGGGGACGACGGAGGGTTCGACGGGAAGTCCGAGGTCGACAACCCGCCCGTGGTGACGAAAGCGACGCCTCCGCTCGGAAGCGAGCCGACGTCCACGGGGACGAGGCTGTCTCCCACCGCGCCGGCGCCGAGCGTACCCTCGTAGTTCCGGCCCCAGCACTTCACCGCGCGCGTCGCCGTGACGGCGCACGTGTGGCGGAGGCCGGCCGCGATCGCGACGACACCCGGATCGAGGCCGGCGACGATCACCGGTCCCTTCCCGCCCGTCGCGCCGCTCCCGAGCTGTCCGAAGTCGTTCGCTCCCCAGCACGTCACGGCGCCCGTGCCGGAGAGCGCGCACACGTGGCGATTGCCCGCGGTGAGCGCGACGATCTCCGTCACGCCCGGGACCTCGACGGGCACGGTCGACTCGAACGAGCCGTTCGGTCTCCCGCCCTGACCGTCGACGTTCCATCCCGTGCACTTCACGGTGCCGCCGGTCGCGATCGCGCACGTGAACCAGAGCCCCGCCGCGATCGTGTGGCCGGTCTTCCCCGCAGGACAGCAACCCGTCGCGCAGGTGACCTCGCGTGGTCCGCACGCCGCGCTGGCATCGGCTGGCGGCGCCGCGTCCCGTGCGCCGGCATCGCGCGCGCCGGCTCCGTTCCCGCGCGGCTCGTCGACACTCGCGTCGGGCCCGCCGGCCTCTCCCTCCCCACCGGGCGGGGTCGCGTCGTTCGTCGAGGGGCTGCCGCAGTGGAGTAGCGCGGAGGCGAGGGCCGTGAAGGCGAGGCGGCGCATGGCGTCTTGGACGGAGTCGCCGCCCTCGTATTCACCGCGGTGCACCCGCCTCACCCTCGGCGAGCCCCGTTCCATCCGGATTCGCGATCGGCTAAGCGACCTTCCACGCGATGGGCTCCCCCACCGTCAGCGCTGCTCTCGGTTCAGCGCCCCACGCGCGCCGGACTGGTCAGTCGAGCCCGGTCTTCCCCGGGGCCCAGTAGGCCTTGGCGCGGATGTGACGGCTGCCGAGGCCGTGGTTTCGCACCACCTTGTTCAATGCCTGAATCGACGTCGCCTTCCCGGTGAGGATGCAGCTCTGGACCGGACGCGCCGCGAGGCGACCAACGACGGCGGCCTCGAGGTCCCGGAGGTGGCCGTCGCCAGGCGACCGCTCGACCAGCTCGACGTTCTCGATCCCGAGCTCCGTGAGGACCGCGAGCGCGTCCGTCGGTGAGGTGACCTCGAGCACCACCGCGACGTCGTTCGCGCCACCCGCCGAGAAACGGAGCGCATGAACGAGCCCGAACGACGTCTCGTCACCGAAGATGACCAGCGGGCGATGCGTCGCGTCGAGATCGATCGAGCCGCGCGGACCGAAGATCGCGCAAGTATCGCCGATCGACAGCGAGCGCGTCCATGACGCGCCAGGCCCGTCGCCATGGGCGTAGAGGAGGAGGTCCAGCGAGCCCTCGTTCGGATTCCAGGAGATCGGGGTGTATGTCCGGTACACCCAGCCGCCGAGCTGCACCTGGACCTTGGCGCCGGGCGTCCACGGAAGGTCGCGCACGGACTCGCCGGTCAGCGTCACGAGACGGAACCGCTCGCCGCACGGCCGCGCAGCGCGGACAGTCACGAGCTTCACGAACGGCCTCAGGAGCGCGCCCTCGAACACACCGAGGGACCGTGTCTGCCTCGGGCTGCCGCCGCTCGCGGTGCTCACTTCGTTGCCACCTTGGGGTACGCCGCGAGGCAGGCGGCGGTCGCCGACGAGGTGTGACTCGCCCCCCCCGGCGCCTCGGGGTTCGCGTCGGAGGCCGCGCAGAGGAGGGAGAGAGCGAGCAACAAGGTGTCGACGTCCATGATGCGGTGTACCTCGGATGCTGCGGAGGATGGAGATCGAAGGCGACGTTGGCCTCCGCCACGATGGCGAGGCTCTCCCGGTCGTCACACGGAGCGGATGCCCTCGACCCGATCATCGCCGTCCCACGTGTCCTTCGTGCAGGCGTTTGCGTCGTCGCAGCCCGGGACCGTCTCGAGGAACACCTTCAGGGGCGCGTTCGCCTTCCAGCTCTTCGGTCCAGGTCGTTCCGTCCGCGCTCACGAAGCTCTTGCCGACGGTCGCGATGACCTTCGACGAATAGTCACGCGAGACGTTGGCCCGCGGGTAGCACGGTCGCGGTGCCGAGCCACGCGTCTGCCTAGCTTCCGGCGCTCGACCGTGACGCCCCCTCGTTAGGACTTACTACGCTCGACTCGGCGGCGGGGCGGTTCAGATGCCGCCGGCTCGCCGGCGACGACGTGCCACGGCGAGCGCAACGGCGACCAGGCTCCCGAAGCTTCCGAAGCTCCTGGCGACCCGCGTGCCGCTGGCGTGGACGGCGCACCCCCCGCTCTCGCCCTCCGCAGGGGCGCTCGCGGTCGGATCTTCGCCGCCGCCGTCGCGGTCGTCGCCGCCGCCGCCTCCGGCCGCGGCACCCGTGCCACCGATGTCGCCCGCGCCGCCGTCGACCGCGGGCCCGCCGCCGGGCTCGCCTCCTTGACCGCCGTCGGGCAGCGCCGCCGGCGGCAGCAGCGCGTCGGGGTCGTCGAGCATCCACGGCTCGTTGCTGGTCGCTGGGCTGTAGCCGAAGCCGAAGAGACGCGAGCCGGACGTCATCCACCACGAGTTCGCCGCGGGCCACGGCTTGCCGCCGAGGGCAATGACCCCGGTGGTCGTGCCGTCGGTCCAGACGACCTCCGGCGCGCTGTACTTCCCGAGGTAGAGTCGCCGTCCGACCGTCCCGAGCGCGTACCAGCTGCCGTCCACAGTTGCCCCGTGCGCCCCGAGCTTGCGGGTGCCGGCAGGCGTGCCGTCGGTCACCCAGATCGTCGGCTTCTTCGCATCGTTATCGTCGGCCTGGAACACCGCGACGCCGCCGATTGAAGCCATCTCGGCGTCTCCCCCTCGGCGCGAGCCGGTCGGGCCGGGGTGGATGTCCTTCAGGAGCTTCGTTCCGGCGACGGTCCCATCGGAGATCCACGGCTCGTTGCCGCTATCCGCCGTCGTCCGCGAGAAGAGGAGCTTGCTCCCGATGCAGGCCGCCTTCGTGGCGTAGAAATAGTGCGCCTCGACGCTCTCGACCAGCGTCACCGGAGCCGTTCACGAGCGCCCGGAGCTGCCACGTGGACGTGGACGGCGCGCCGGTGCTCGAGACGCTCGAGTAGAAGAGCGTGGTCCCGCACGCGTGGAGCACGCCGCCGGCGCCGGCGTTGGCGGCATCGACCACCTCGACGGTGGTGCCGTCCGTCCTCCGCAGCACCCAGTTCGGGGCGGTGTACGAGACGAAGTACAGCTTTCCGCCGTGGACCGTCCCTTCCGCGTCGGCGCCTCTGGTGGCGCCGAGGGAGAGCTGGCGCGTACCGGCGGCGGTGCCGTCGGTCCGGATCAAGGTCGTGGTGCCGAAGTCCGTGATGGACGTGTTGGTGTGCGCGAGAAGAACGCGAAGTTTCCGAGGGCGCCGATGCTCCGCCACGTCAAGCTGTAGGTGTTGGCGGGCCGTGCCGGAACGGCGAAGGGGGTCGTCCCCGCGGCTGTGCCGTCGGTGACGTAGAGGACGTCCTGCGCAGGGGTGTAGAACGGCGCGAAGACGGCAAGGTTGCCGGACAGCGGAGGGCCGCTGATGAGGCTCACGTTACCGCTGTCGACCGTCGCGACCCGCGAGGTGCCGGCAGTAGTGCCGTCGGTCTTCCAGACGCCGGAGCCGGCCGGGTTGTTCGACACGAAGAAGGCGTTCGGGCCGGTGTTCGGGAGGATCCCGCGCGGCGAGCTGCCGAGCGCGCTTCCGGGGCTCAGGTCGATGGAGAAGACGGTGGGCGTCGCGGCCGCCGCGGAGGCCGTGCCGAGCAACGTGGCGGCGCCAAGGGCGATGCCGAGGTGGTTCCGCATACGGGAGCGCTTGGCCATGGTGAGGAGGTGTGCGGGTCCCGTGCCCGCGTCCGCTCCGCCTCGGGCAGGGGCTCCCCCCGCGTGGCCCCCCGGTTCGAGATCGCAGATTGCGAAGATCGAGATCGCAGATTGAGAAGATCGCCCAGCGCGCGTCAGAGCTGCGCGAGGCGCGGGGTGGTTGGCGTCTCGTCGGATCGAAGGCCTCACGCCCGACGACCGCGAGCGTCATCCGCTCGAGTCCCACCCTTTGCTGCTTGCACCGATCGACCAGGTGCTCGCGCCCGCCTTGCCTGGCGACGTCCGAGAGCCGCCACGAGAGGTCATCGACGCGCGCGTCGCTACGCTGCGCGTCGCCCCCCCCCCGCGACTTCCGGGCCGACCTCGGCCAAGGCGTTCGCCACGTCGCGGAGGCGCGTAACCCATTCAAAGGGTTTGCGCGTGGAAGCTGGAGCGATGGATCGGGTCAGGTCGTAGGCGGCCACCCGTGATCGAGGGCGGAGGCGGGGCAAAGGGCGCAAGGGGAGAGTCGAGATTCGGGGAAATGTGGGCGGATGGACAGATCGGGGCCCTCGAGCCTCCATCGAGGCTCGCCGCTTGGTGAGGGGCTATGCGGCGTGGGCCGCGCTGCGGATGCGCAGCGCGCGGCTGGCCCAGAACGGGGGGCCACGAGCGGGAGCGCGCTCGGGCGCTTCGGTCGGCTCGCCCAGAGCCTTCAGGAACCGGCGGACGTCGTTCGGCTCTCGCACGAGCGCGAGGATGCGCAGGAGGCCCTGACACCTCGGACACTCGAACGAATCGATGCCGAGGGTGGCCAGCAACTCTGCCCACGAGCGGTAGCGGCACCCTTGCAGCTTCGGCTTCGCCTCGCTCGCGTCCTCGGCCGCCGCGACTGGCTTCGGGACGATGCGCGGGCGAAGCCTGCTCGCACTGGCGACCACGCCGGCGTAACGCACCGTGTGCATCCCTTCGCGGGCACCGAGGCGGCCAAGCGACAAAGCAGCGAGAGCGGATCGAGGTCGAGCGCGATCGTGCCGTCTGCAAAGGAGCGCTTGAGGGCGATGCGTACCAAGCGCGAGAGACTGCGCGATCGAGCACTCCATGATCACGCGCCTCGACGTGGAGTGGGCGAAGGATCCCGCGGCGACGCTGCGCACGGAGTGGACGAACGACGGCGCCCGACACCTCGTCGACCTCGATCTCGCGGACGCGCCGCTGCCGGCGGCGGCACGCGCTGCGCTCGCTGACGATGCGAAGGCGCGCGGTCCTTACTGGGTCGCGGCACACGCCCGGGGCGAGGGTCGGGGCGCGAGGATCAGCGCGATGAGCGCCGCGTCGAGCTGCCCTACCGCTGAGCGCCGGCACGATCCGTGAATGACCGCGGCA
>JAYTBL010000668.1:0-3491 GCA_043736975.1 Polyangiaceae bacterium | reverse complement strand
AGCGCCGTCCGATTTCTCGCGCCGCGCGAGCCGATGGGCGTCAACGAAGCCAGCCCCGAGCTCGCCGCGCGCGCGTTTTTCGAGCGATACCGCGACTCGCTCTACGGCGGTGACTCTGTCGACGAGCTGCGGCTGCTCCCCGCGAACGAAGCGACTCCCGACGCCGAGGACGGCTCCTACCTCCGCTTCGAGCACGTACTCCGCGGGACGCAGGTTCGGGTATTCGACGTCGCGTCGACCGCGCGCTTCACCAAGGAGGGCGCGTTGATGTGGGTCCAGTCTGGCTTCCGTGCCGGCCTGCAACACGTGCCTCGTACCGCGTCGTTTGCCGAGCTGGACGCACGCCAGCTGGCCGACCGAGTCTTCTCGGAACGCTGCGGCGACTCCATGCGCCGCGACGCAGGCGAAGCCGTTGCCACCCTCGGCGTATCGATGGATGGCGGCTCGCCGCGGCTGGTCTGGCGGGTGCAGATCATGAGCGAGACCGATCGCTGCTCCACACCGACGATCGACATCGACGCGACGAGCGGAGCGGTGCTCGACGTTCGCGACGAGGCGCAGCCCTTGTGGGACGACAGCCCGGGCGTCCGTTACGAAGCGTCGGGTGAGAAGTCGAACATTCGCCGGATCGACGTCACGGCGTTGCTGCTGGGCAAATACGCCCTCGTGACGCCGACGCTGCCCGCGATTAGTACGAGCGCACGGCGCTGGCGGCGGTCGCTGATCGGAGACGTTCAGTCGCGTCCTCGACGCCGTCGCGCAAGCTCGCCGGATAGCCAAGCGAGATCGCCGAGGTCCTTCGGATGCCCCGCTGCCCTCTTGGTTCGTTGCATGTCCTCGAGAGAGAGATAGGCGACCGGCACGCCGAAGAACTCGACTCGCGACCGTCGCTCCCACGCGCGCTCGAAGTCTCCGATGCCATCGATCTTCGTAGTGACGTCGACATGAGCGCTCGGTGGGCCGATTCGGAACATGCCGCGAGGCGGCCGCAGCGCAGCGTCGCTTGGTTCCACGCCGACAAACTCTCGCGTCGCGGCGCGCACCCGCGAGAGGTTCGCGTCATCGGTCGCGATGAGGACGTCGACGTCGTTGGTTGCCCGCACCAGTCCGTGGTGCGCCATCGCGTACCCGCCGATCACGAGAAATCTCGCCCGATGACGCTTGAGGATACGAATAAAATCGGCGAAATCGCGCTCGCTCACGTCCCACGCCCTCCCAGGCCGCGCGCGTCAGCACGGCGACCATACGAACTCGCTCCCCAGGGGTGAGAGACCTTGCGTAGTCGTTCGTCTCTGCGTCCGCGGCGTCCCAGGTCAGCTCACGGATCGGGGGGGGCCTGGCGCGATCCATGGCCGAAGCTTGCCACGGCGTCGACCAGCGGCGCCAGCAGATCGCGCTGAGCTACAAGGCGACGAGCGAGACGTCGATGACGTCGGGGGTGCAGGTGCGGAGCGACGCCAGGGTGTCGCCCGCCGGCTCGCGGTCGACGCTGATGCGCGCGACCGCCGCGTGCGCGCCCTCGAAGACGATGTTCTCCGTCTCCTGCACGTTGATGCCGCCCTTACGGAGGCAGTCGAACACCGCCGCGAGGACGCCCACGCGATCGTGGTGGCGCACCGCGAGGAGGTGCGTGGCCGGCGACTTCTTCGCGAGGTTCACCACGTTCGCGGGCCGGCCGGACGCCTTGAAGAGGCGCACGATGCGCACCGTCTCCTCGGCGATCGCTTCCTGCGCCTGGTCGGTCGACGCCCCGATGTGGTGCGTGCCGATCACGCCGGCGCGCCCGAAGATCGGCGCCTCGACGGCGCCCGCGCCGCCCGAGGGCTCCTCCGCGAAGACGTCGAGCCCGGCGCGGATGCCCCGCTCCTTGACGGCGCGCTCGAGCGAGGGCTGGTCCACGACCTCGGCGCGCGAGGTGTTGATGAAGATCGCGCCCTGCTTCATCGACGCGAAGACGCCATCGGCCACCATCCCGCGCGTCTCCGGCTTGAGCGCCAGGTGCACGCTGAGGATATCGGAGGCTGCGGCAACCTCGGTGGGCGAGCTCGCGCGCGTGATGCCGAGGTCCTCGGCGCCGCCCCACGTGAGGCCGCGGCTCCAGGCGACGACCGGCATGCCAAACGCCTTGGCGCGCGTGATCATCTCGCGGCCGATGGTTCCGGTGCCGAGGATCCCCAGCGTGCGACCGAAGAGCCCGCGTGCCTTGCCGTACTCCTTCTTGTTCCACTTGCCGCTCTTGAGGTCGGCGGTGCCGTCCACGATCCGCCGGTCGAGAGCGAGGATCAGCCCGAACGCGAGCTCGGCGACGGCGATGGCGTTCTTGCCCGGGCAGTTCGCCACCCAGATGCCGCGCTCGCTCGCCGCCTCGACGTCGACGGTGTTCGTGCCCGCGCCGGCGCGTACGACGAGCTGGAGGTTGCCCGCCTCGAGCATGGGCCGGGTGACCTGGGTGGACCGCACCACGAGGACGTCCGCGCCGGTCGCGGTGATGGCGGCGAGGAGCGTGTCCCCGGAGACGTCCGGCTCGTAAGCCACGTCACAGCCGATCTCCGCGAGGCCGCGTCGTCCCGAATCCTCGAACTTGTCTGCGACCAGGACCTTCATGGAACGGCAGCTTAGCGAAGGCTTTGGCTGACAGTGCAGGAGACAGCGCGCTATCCTCGCCCCATCATGACGCGCACGCTGATCAAAGGTGGGACGGTCGTCACCGCAGTCGACACGTACCTCGCCGATGTCGCCATCGTCGACGAGAAGATCGCCGCAATCTTCGGCCCGGGAGCCGCGCCTCCGGGCCCCTGGGACGTGACCATCGACGCCACGGGCAAGCACATCCTCCCGGGCGGCATCGATGCCCACACGCACATGGACATGCCGTTCGGAGGCACCTCGTCCTCCGACGACTTCGAGACCGGCACGCGCGCTGCGGCCTACGGCGGTACGACCACGATCGTCGACTTTGCCATCCAGACCAAGGGCCAGGCGCTCCGCACCGGCCTCGACCTCTGGCACTCGAAGGCCGAGGGCAAGGGAGCCGTCGACTACGCGTTCCACATGATCATGACCGACGTGAACGACCAGACCATCCAGGAGATGGGCCAGCTCGTGAACGAGGGCATCAGCTCGTTCAAGATGTTCATGGCCTATCCGGGCGTCTTCTTCGTCGACGATGGGCAGATCTTTCGCGGCATGCAGCGCGCCGCCGAGCTGGGCGCGCTCATCTGCATGCACGCCGAGAACGGGATCCCGATCGACATCCTCGTGCAGCAGGCGGTCGCGAAGGGCCACACCGCGCCGATCTATCACGGCCTGACGCGCCCGCAGATCGCCGAGGAGGAAGGGACGTTCCGCGCGATCTGCCTCGCAGAGATGGCGGGCGCGCCCGTCTACATGGTGCACCTCTCCGCGGAGCGGGCGCTGAAGAAGGTCGTGGAGGCTCGCGACCGCGGCCTCCCGGTCTTCGCCGAGACCTGTCCGCAGTACCTCTTCCTGTC
>JAYTBL010000667.1:0-3492 GCA_043736975.1 Polyangiaceae bacterium | reverse complement strand
TCCGCGCGTTCCGCGCAGCCGGGCAGCCCGTCGGCGCGACTGGCGGCCGAGGTGAAGCATGCCGCGCTCACGGCGCGCCCCTGGCAAACGCCCCTCGGCAACAGCCTCTAGACTCGAGCGCCTCCGGGCCCCCCTCCGAGCGCGGCCGCTCCCCCCGTGCTATGCCCCGCTCCCATGCGCGTCGCGCTCGTTTACCCCCCGACTTGCGACCCGACCGCCCCTTACCTCGCGGTCCCCATGCTCACTGGCTTCCTGCGCGCCAACGGGGTCGAGGTGCTTCCCATCGATGCCAACATCGAGGCGTTCGATCAGCTCCTCTCGCCGGGTTCGCTGGCGGGGCTCCGTGACCGCCTCGAGTCGCGACTCGCCGAGCTCGATCGCAAGCCGACCCTCGCGCATGCCGAGCAGCTCGAGTACGCGGCGCTGGTGCGCGCGCGCGCCGAAGCGAGGGCCGTCCCCGAAGGGATCGCGCGCGCCAAGGACACGCTGCGCGACGAGGCGGCGTTCCACGATCCCGACGCCTACGCGTGCGCGGTCGCCACCATCGATGCCGCGCTGCGCGTCGTCTCCGCGACCCATCATCCGCTCCACCTCGACTTCACCGCCTACCGCACGCCGTTCGGGCTCACCACGATGGACGAGGTGGACCGCGCGAGCAGCGCCGCCGCGGATCCGTTCGACGACTACGTGATGAACACGCTGGTCCCGCGGCTCCGCGCGGCGAAGGTCGACGTCGTCGGTCTCTCGGTCTGCTTTCCGGGTCAGCTCCAGCCGGCGTACGCGTTCGCGCTCAAGATCAAGCGCGCGCTGCCGGACGTGCACGTGACGTGCGGCGGCCCTGGCATCACGCAGATGATGATTCGCCTGTCCGGACAGCGCCTGGCGAAGGCGCTGGGCCCCTTCGACTCGGCCTGCGTCTTCGAGGGCGAGCACACGCTGCTCGGCCTCCTGCGGGCGCTCGAGGAGAAGCGCCCGCTGCGCGAGTGCGCGAACGTGGTGGTGCGCGATCGGCTCCTGGGCGCGCGCTGGCTCGCCGGCCATGGCATGGAGGACCTCAAGGTCCTGCCTTCGCCCGACTTCGACGGGCTGCCGCTCTCGCTCTACCTCGCGCCGCGCTTGGTGCTGCCCTACGACCCGACGCGCGGCTGCTACTGGGGCAAGTGCACCTTCTGCCACTACGGCCTCGCCGAGGTCGGCACCGCGATCTATCGCGAGCGCGAGGTCACCGCGATCACCGAGCACCTGCGCGCGCTCTCCGAGAAGCACGGCACGAAGTACTTCTATCTCTCGCAGGACTCGGTCGCGCCCAAGACCATCGTCAAGCTCTCGCAGGCGATCGTCGACTCGGGACTCGAGATCCGCTGGGCGACCGACCTCAAGCCGGAGAAGTACCTCACCAAGGAGCGCGCCGAGACGCTGCGGAAGGCGGGCGCCGTGGCCTGCGCGCTGGGCGTGGAGTCCGGCTCACCGCGCGTGCTCAAGCTGATCGACAAGGGCGCGCCCATCGAGGTCGTCCACGACGTGATGGGGCACCTCTCACGCGCCGGCATCGCCGCCGAGGCGATGTGCTTCACCGAGTTCCCCACCGAGACGCACGACGAGGCCATCTCCACGCTCGACTTCCTCGACGACCACCGCGACCAGCTCGCGGTCTACATCGTCGGCGAGTTCGGGCTCACGCACGGCTCGCTGGTGGCGCAGGAGCCATCGCGGTTCGGCATCCGCGAGACCTGGGAGCTCGAGGGCGACCAGCTCGGGCTGGGCATCTTCTTCGAGCCCGTAGCGCCTTGGAAGACCGACGACGAGCGCGCCGACGTCGACGAGCAGCTCCAGGAGCTGTCGAGCGGCTGGGCACTGCGCACCTATCCGTGGGCGGGCGCCGTGTCCACCGCGCACACCATTCTCTATTACGACCGCTTCGGCACCAGCGTGTTCCGCGATCTCGCGGCGCGCGGGCTGCGCGAGGGGATCCTCGGCGCCAAGAAGAAGCCATTCGAGGCCGATCTGCGCTTCGACCCGCGTGACTGCGAGCGGGCCGAGCAGCGTGAGGGCGCGATCTGGGCGTCACTCGTGAACGAGCAGCGCCTCGTGGGCCGCGCTCCCTACGAGGCGCTCGCGGCGCGGGCGCCGGCGCTGCGCCCGAATCCAATCCGCGTCGCCTTCCGGGCCGGCGAGGACCCGCAGCCCTTCACGCGCACGAAGCAGAAGACACGCGGGCGCCGCCCCTCGCACGCCTCGAACGCGACGACCCGCCAGAGCTGACGGGTCGTCGGGCCGTGCCGCCGGTGATGATCACCCGGGCTTCCCGTCGGCTCTTGCCGAGGTGAGCACGGGTACGTAGACCGACAGAAAGAGCGCGAACGCTGCGGTCCAGAGCGTACCGGCGACGAAGAGCGAGGCGCGATACCCCGCCATGTCGACGACGGGAACGAACACCCGGACCAGCGCGGCCAGCGTGAGGAGTACGAACGACGCGACCACCGGCAGCGGGGTCGCGAGGGGGCGACCGGTGTGCCCGAGCGAGACGCGCGACATCATGCCGAGCGTCAGCGCGCCGATCGCCCCGACGGTCAGGGCGTGCGTCGCCGCCGAGCTGGGCACGCGGTCGCTGAGGGCCGCGGCGGCGCGCAGCGCGAGGCCGATGACGATCCACGCGTGCCCGGCGTGCAGGATCCACAGAAGCGGCTGGCGCGCGGTCTGATGCGCGCCCCAGCGCCAGGCGCGCGCGATCAGGAGGACCGCGGTGATGGCCGCGGCCGCGCCCTGGACGCGCACGTCGGTCGAGGCCAGGTCGACCAGCGCCGTGGCGACCATCGCCGCGATCGCCGCCTGATCGAGCCTGGGCGCGCTCCGCACCGACGTCGCGCCGGTGCCGTTCTTCGTGAACATCGGCACGACACGCCCCGCGATGATCACCAGGAGGATCACGATGACGTCGACCGCGAAGAGCGCCGCGCGGCGCCTGTAGGCGCTGATCACGCCGAGGGCATCGAGGTGGATGACGAGGTCGGCGAGCCACAGGCTCGCGAGCACCGCGATCATCACCAGGTTGCGAAGGTTCCTGGTCGCGACGATCGGCCGCGCGACGACGAGCGCGAGCACCGGAAGAAACGCGAGATCGAGGAGGGCCGGGACGCCGCGAGGGAGGTGGTCCGCCGCGGCCATGCCGACGCGCCCCGCGACCCACAGCGCGCAGGTCCCGAGGAGGGGCCAGCCCACGACCGTCTCGCGCTGCGTCCAGTTGGCCACCGCGGTGAGCAGGAAGCCGGCGATCACCGCCACCGCGAACCCGAAGAGCATCTCGTGCGCGTGCCAGGTGATGACGTCGAGGTAGCGAGCCGGCCCGTGGAGCCCCGCGAGCGTCGCCATCCATAGCGGGAGGATGAGCGTCGAGAAGGCTGCGGCAGCGATGAAGAACGGCCGGAACCCCTTCGCGGCAAGCGGCCACGGTCGAGAGGTCGTCGGAACGAGAGCAGTGAGGAGGCCCATCCC
>JAYTBL010000666.1:0-17768 GCA_043736975.1 Polyangiaceae bacterium | reverse complement strand
CGATCGTGAGGGTGGGCCACAAGCTGAAGGCGCGCCAAGGGCTCTGAAAGGTCGAACCGCGTTACTTCTCGAGCGCGACGTCGACCGGGGTGGCCTGCACCACGCGCACCAGCTCCTGCGGATCGATCGCCACCAGAAAGCCCCGGCGGCCGCCGTTGATGTAGATGCGCGGGAGTGCCAGGATGCTGCGCTCCACGAAGATGGGCAGCGCCTTGCGCAGGCCGAACGGGCTCGTGCCGCCCACCTGGTAACCGGAGTGGCGCTCCGCCACGTCCGGCTTGCAAGGCTCGACGCGCTTTTTGCCGATCTGCCGCGCCAGGTTCTTCGTCGAGACGTCGCGGTCGCCGTGCATCAGCACTACCAGCGGCTTCTTCGCCTCGTCTTCCATCACCAGCGTCTTCACCACGGCGTGCTCGTCCACGCCGAGCTTCTCGGCCGACACCCGTGTGCCGCCCTTCTCCTCGTACGCGTAGGGATGCTCGGTGAACGCGACGGCGGCCTTCTTCAGGAACGCCGTCGCGGGGGTCTCCGAGACCTTCAGGCGCTGTCGCCCGCCGACACGGTGGAGTCGGCGACCCGCACCTTGTCCTTCGGGCCCCACAGCGTGGCGCGCATCTCCTCGATGCGCGTCTTCGCCTTCGCGAGGCGCGCGTCCTGCGCGTTGACCTCGGCGAGGATCGCCTCGTCGGTATGATCGCCCTTCGTGCGCACCACGTGCGCCGCGCTGAGCACCTCGAGGACCTCGCGATAGAGCTCCTCGCCGGCGGTCACCACCCAGGTGTCGAGCTTCTTCGCGAAGTCCTCGATCATCTCGTCGACCTTGGGGCCCACCTGCTTGCCGGCCGCGCGGATGACGTCGGGGGCCTGCTCCTTGGCCTGCTTCTTGTACTCGGCGTCGACACGGTCGCGCACGAACAGCGCGAGGGCCGGGGCGCCGAGCAGCGCGATCATCGCGCCGATCATGAGGCTGCCCGCGACCGCGGTGCCGATGCCTACGAGCAGGACCGCGGCCACGCCGGCGTCGTACTTGAAGGTGTCGATCTGGACGTCGAGCTTCTTCACCTCGTGCCCCAGGGTCTGGGCGACACGCTTGGTGGCGTCGTTCGCGTCCTCCTTGATGAGCGCGATGGTCTTCTCGGCGAGCGCCTCGAGCTTGCCGCCGATCTCCTTGCCCTCGGCCTCGGCCCACTGCTGGAACGTGTCCTGGAGGAAGGCGGGGAGGAACTTGCGGAGATCCTCGCGCTTCGCGGAGTCGATGACGTTCGGCAGCTGCCGGATCGTCTCCTCGATGAAGCGCTCGAGATCCTTCTGCGCGCCGACCTTGATGCCGCTGATCTCCTCGCGAATCTTCACGCGGCGCTGCTCGATGGTACCCGCCGCGCCGGCGAGGTCCTCCTCGAGCATCTTGATGCGGCGCTCGAGCTCGTCGGTCTTCATGGCCAGCGAGCGGCGCCGGGCATCGACGCCCTTGGCGAGCAGGTTCGAGACGTTGAGGCCTTCGCCGAGCGCATTGTCGAGGAGGATGCGCCCGCGCTCCTCGGCCAGGAACGTGGTGAGGTGCGCGAGGAGCTCGGGCATACCGCTCTCGGCCATCTTGCCGCCCTGGAGCGCGGTCTCGGCGCTGATCGGGAAGACCACGGGGTCCTTCACCAGGTTCGCGAGCTGCGTGCGCGCGTAGGCGAGGGCCTCCTTCTTCTCGTCCTCGTTGAGGATGTCCCACTTCGTGATGACGAAGACGATCTTGTCGCGCGAGGCCTTGAGCAGCTTGTCGTTGAGGAACTGGCGCTCGCTCTCCTTCAGGATCTGCCCGGCATCGAGGAGGAACAGCACCGCGTCGGCGCGGGGAATGTAGCTGTAGGTAATGTCCGCGCGCTGGAGCGAGAGGTCGTTCACGCCTGGCGTGTCGACGAGGAGGATGCGCTCCTTGAGCAGGGCGGCGGGGTAGCCGACCTCGAGGTAGTCGACGTCGTCCGCGGCGGTGCCGCCGCCGACCGCGAACTTTCGCGTGTCGCCGAAGGGGATGCTCTCGCGCCGGCCCGACGAGTAGACGACCGTCGACTCCGGGGTCTCGGCGTACTTGAGATGGTGAATGGCGGCCGTGGTCGGCGTGACACCCACCGGAAGCACCGTCTCGCCGAGCAGGGCGTTCACGAAGCTCGACTTGCCGTGATTGAACTCGCCGACGACAACGAGGTGGAACCGGTCCTCCTCCATCTTCCTGACGAGGTCACGATCGAGCCGCTCCTTGAGGCTCTTCGCCCCGAGGCCGCCTGCGATGTCCGAGAGCTCCTGGAGCGCCACCGTCACGTCGAGCTTCCGCTCACGAAATCCTTCGAGCATGTGCCTCTTGTCTCTGTTGGTACGAAGAACGTAAGGGGTGGGGTTTACGCGTCGCCCTTGAGGAGGCCCTTCACGCGGTCGTCGACCTCGGGCATCGTCAGGCCCTGGCGGGGCGCATCGCTGCGCGCCTCGTGCTTCTTGTAGAGCTCGCTCTCGGCGAACACGCGCATCGCGAGGACACGCTTGGGGAGGAACGGGTGCGAGGCGAGCGCCTCCATGTAACGCCCGATCGACTCCTTGCCCTCCTCGTACTGCTCGAGGAACGCCTCCAGGTTGAACTCCTCGTAGAGCTTGCGCGACCCGACCACGAGCTTCGTGAGCGCGCGCGCGGCGACCAGCGGGTCGCGCGAGCAAAGCATGCCGGCGCGGTCGGACGTGATCTCGGCGCGCCGCGACCAGGCGTTGAGCGGGAGGATGGCGGGCATCACGAGCATCCCGAGGTAGGCCTCGGCGACCACCCGCAGGAAGTGGAGCGTCGTGAGGTAGACGACGTGGGAGTTGTGGATGTGGCCGCACTCGTGACCGATGACGAAGCGGAGCTCCTCGTCGGTGTAGGCATCGACGAGGGCGGAGTGGACGACGATGAACGACTCCTCGTCGGTCCCGAACGTCCCGGCGTTGAGCGTGGGGCTGTTCACGATGAAGACCGAGGGGGGCACGATGCCGAGGGTCTTCGCGCAGTCCTTGGCGATCGAGTCGATGCGAGAGAACTGGCGGCTCGAGACCTGGACCGCGTTGCCGAGCAGCCGCCCGCGCTCACGCTCCTTGAAGACGCGGACCATGCTCGAGACCGCGAGCTCGATCGGCTTCGCCGACTCGAACGTGCTCCGGGTCTGGCGGTCGAGGACGTACGAATAGTCGTGCTCGTTCTCCATTGCGCCGTCGGCGCGCTCGGCCTTCCTGCGGGTGACGAAGGCGTTGAAGTCGAGCGTGGGCGCGTTTGCCATGGAAACCTCTCCGGACAGCGTAAGCGCGCCCCTCGGCCTCCGCAACGCGCGATCGGTCACAATTCGGTCGGCCAGCGCTGGACCCAACTGCACGAGCTCAAACACAAAAAAGGGAAGCTCCCGAACGCGCGTGACCACGCGGCGGCGGGAGCCTCTTCGAGTGAGTAGGGTCGACGTTGGCGAAGGCGAGCTCTGCCGCGTACAGCTCGGACGAACCGGGGATGCGGGTCGTTTCGCCCGACCTCACCGTGGCATCGCCGCCTTCCTGGACTCGTACAACCCGGCGCGCAGGATCCTTCCGGCGTGCCTGTCGATCACTGGACGCGCACGCCGCCCGCCACGAAGCGCTCCTCGACGGGCCGCGCTTCGAAGACCCCCGCGGCGATGAGCGTGATGGTGGTCGCCGCCGCCGCGCCGACGCCGATCGCCGCCCACGTGGCCCAGGCCGGCCAGCCGCCGCCGGGGCGCGCGACGGGACCCTCGGGGCCCGCGGTCGCCGCGCCGAAGCTCGCCTCCGAGCGCCACTCGAGGAACGGTCCGCAGGTGCTGCGCTCGCAGCGCGCGACGAGCACCGCGCCGCGCCGCTCGGTGGGAACGGCGGCGATCCAGCGCTCGCACGAGACGTTCGGCGCCCGCACCGCGTTGCCCTCGCGCGTGACGCCGGCGATCGCTGCGCACGAGCCCTCGTCCCCCACGCGCACCGCGATCCGCGCGCGCGGCGCGCCGGCCGCCGCCCCGGTGATCGAAACCCAGGAGGTGAACGCGACGTCGCCGTCGACCGAGACCACGAGCTGGTGCTCGGTGGGGACGACGTCGAGCGCGTACGCGACGCTGCCCTCGCTGGCGGTCCCGGTGAGATCGACACCGTCGAGCCGCACCACGACCGCGCGGCTGCCCGCGCCGAGGACCGTGAACGTCACGGGCGTCCGCGCGCGGGGAGGGAAGGTGGCCTCGCCGATGCCCGGCGCGCGACCGCCGTCGAGCGCGTCGGCGTCCTGCCAAGCGAGCTGCGCGCGGATGTCGTCGCGGGGCTCGACGCGCGTGAAGCGCGCGGCCCAGCCGCGATGGACCTCGGCCCGGAGCCAGGCCGCCTGCGGGAGCTCAGGATGATCGCGAAGCAGCGCGTCGGCGCGGGCGAGGGCGCGCTCCGCGACGTCGGCGTCGAGCGCGGCGATCGCCTCGCGCGCCCGATCCAGCTCCTTTTCCACGCGATCGGCGATCGAGAAATCGATCCTCGACGCGGGATGGGTGACGCTCTCGCTCGCCGACGTCGCGAGCTTGAGCCCCCGGGCGCGCGCCCAGTCGGCGACGGCACGCGAAGCGTCGTCGCGCCCCTCCGCCTTCTCGATCCAAACGACGGTGACGTCGTCCGGACCGCTCACGCCTTGGCCTTGGCCTTGGCCTTGGCCTTGGGCTTGGCCTTGGGCTTGGCCTTGGCCTTCGCGGGCGCCGCGTCGGCCTTGCCGCCCAGCGCCGCGAGGACCTGCTCGATGTGCGCGTCGACCTTCACGTTCGGCCAGGCCTTCGCGATCTTCCCGTCCCTGACGAGGAAGGTGCTGCGGATCGTCCCCAGCACCTTCTTGCCGTACATCGTCTTCTCGCCCCACGCCCCGAAGCCCTCGTGGAGGAGGCGCTCGGGGTCGGAGAGGAGCGGCACCGCCAGCCCGAACTTGTCGCGGAACGAGCAGTGGCTCTTCACCGAGTCACGCGAGACGCCCACCACCACCGCGCCCGCCTTCTCGAAGGCCTTGCGCGATGCGGTGAAGCCCTGCGCCTCGCGCGTGCAGCCGGGGGTGCTGTCCTTCGGGTAGAAGAACACCACCAGCGCCTTGCCGGCCGGGGTGAGGTCGGCGAGCGAGAGGGTCTCGCCGGGCTCCTCGCCCGGGACCACGCTCTCGAACGACGTACGAAGCAAACCTGCGGGGACCTTGTCGCCTTCCTTCAGCACGCGCCCATGATATCCTGTTCACGCCCCCGTGCAGCTCAACTTCGCCGCCCGTGAGGTCGCCATCAAGCTCGTTTATTACGGGCCTGCGCTGAGCGGCAAGACCACGAATCTGAAGGCGCTGCACGAGCTCGTTCGGGAGGGGAGCCGCGGCCGCCTCATGACGCTCGAGACGAAGGACGACCGCACGCTCTTCTTCGACATGCTGCCGCTCGTCTTCAAGGCCGAGACCGACGCCGGGAGCATGAGCCTGCGCGTGAAGGTCTTCACCGTGCCCGGGCAGGTCGTGCACTCGTCGACGCGGCGGCTCGTGCTGCAGGGCGCGGACGGCATCGTGTTCGTCGCCGACTCGCAGATCGCCGAGACCGAGAACAACGCCGAGTCGTTCCTCGACCTCCGCGCGAACCTGAAGGAGCTCGGCCGCTCGCTCTCCAAGATGCCGATGGTGATCCAGTTCAACAAACGGGACCTCCCCAACGTCCGGACCGACGACGAGATCGACGACCTCGCGCGGCGCGGCAAGGAGCCGGTCTACAAAGCCTGCGCCATGAAGGGCGAGGGCGTCCTCGAGTGCTTCTTCGGTCTGCTCGATCGCTCGTGGCAACGCCTCGAGGCCGAGCACGACCTCGAGGCCAAGCTCGGGCTCGCGCCCGCAGCGTTCCTCGAGATGGCCGCGGCCAGCCTCGGACACGCCGGCAAGGCCGCCGCGCTGTCGGCGGCGTGCGTCGGTGGCCAGCGTCCCGGAGGGCCCACCACGTGAGCGCCTCCTCACCCGGCGTGGGCAACACCCCGGTCAGCGCGTTCGACGTCGTCGGCGACGTCACGGTGCGCATCGAGGACGTCGTCGATCGCGATTCGCTCGAGGAGATGTGCCGCAGCATCCAGGCGCTCTTCGGCATCAACGTGCGCGTGTACTCGGCGGAGGGCGCTCTGCTCGTCAACGTCGCGGGCGATCTCGAGATCTGCACGCTCGTCAACGAGGTCTCCGCCGGACGCCTGGCGTGCGGCGCCACCGTGAGCGCCGCGAAGAGCTTCGACCCGGGGGACGACGGCGACGTGGTGCACGCCTGCTTCACCGGGCTCGCGTACCGCATCGTCTCGCTCGACTACGAGGGGCGCCGCATCGGTCGGATCGTGCTCGGTCCCTACGCGCCTGCCGGCCTTCGCGACGCGCCGCCCTCGCTCGAGAAGACGGTGACCAAGCTCGATGTTCTCCAGGTGAACGACCGCCTCGCCCAGGTCGCGCGCGTGAAGCCCGAGGCGCTCGCGCGCATCGCACGGCACCTCAAGACCACCCTCGAGCTCATCATCTTCAGCAGCCACAAGGCGTTCGTCACCAGCAAGTTGCACCTCTACAGCGTGCGCGAGAGCTACCGCGCGCTCGAGGAGAAGACCGCGCGCCTCGAGCAGGCCCTCGCCAGGCTCAAGGAGCTCGACCGCCTGAAGTCGAACTTCCTCGGCACCGTGAGCCACGAGCTGCGGACGCCGCTGACGTCGATCATCGGCTACAGCGAGATGCTCGCCGAGGGGATCGCGGGGCCGCTCTCCGAGGAGCAGTCCGAGTTCGTCAAGACCATCCACGGCAAGGGCGAGCAGCTGCTCGGCCTCATCATGGGGCTGCTCGATCTCTCGAAGCTCGACAGCGGGACGATGTCGCTCCGCCAGGCCTCCACGCAGATCGCGCCCGTGCTCGCAGAGGTGGTCTCGACGCTCGCGCCGGTCGCGCTGAAGAAGCAGGTCGAGCTCACGCTCGAGAGCGACAACGTCGCATGCGAGCTGTCGGGCGACGCCGAGCGGCTGCGCCAGGTCTTCCTGAACCTCGTCGAGAACGCGCTGAAGTTCACGCCCAGGGGCGGCAAGGTCATCCTCCGCACGCGCGTGCGGGACGGCGTGGGAGGCCCCAGCGACGACGACGATGACGCCGGCTCGGTCCTCCTCGCCCCCATGCGGCGCGAGGTCGAGGTGACCGTGAGCGATACCGGCATCGGTATCGCCGGCGCCGAGCGCACCAAGGTCTTCGACGCGTTCTACCAGGTCGATTCGTCGTCGACGCGCGAGTACGGCGGGACCGGCCTCGGTCTCTCCATCGTCAAGCGCATCGTCGATGCCCACGGCGGCACGGTGACCATCGAGGGCAACGAGCCCACCGGCACCGTGTTCGTGGTGCGGCTGCCCTCGGCGCAGGCGCGGCGTACGCTTCCTTCGCGCGTCCCTCCTCCGGCCGGTTCGTGAGCGAGCGCGCGCGCATCGCGCGGCTCGCGGCCCAGCTCGGCGGCGCGGCGCCCGGGGTGCGCGTGGGGATCGGCGACGATGCCGCGGTGCTCGATCCCGATCTGGTGTGGACGGTCGACGCGCAGGTCGAGGGCACGCACTTCGATGTCCGCTGGGTGGGGTGGGAGGACATCGGCTGGCGCAGCTTCATGGCGGCGAGCAGCGACCTCGCCGCGATGGGCGCGGAGCCGGTGGCGGCGCTCTCCTCGCTGGTGCTCGCGCCGTCGTTCGACGACGAAGCGCTGGACGCGTTCGCGCGCGGGCAGGCGGCGGCGGCGCGCAGCGTGGGCGCGCCGGTGGTGGGCGGCAACCTCGCGCGCGGGACCGAGACGTCGATCACCACCACCGTGCTCGGCCGGGCGTCGCGGCCGGTCCTGCGCTCGGGGGCGCAGCCAGGCGATGGCGTGTGGCTCGTCGGCGCGGTGGGCCTGGCCGCCGCGGGACTCGGTCTGTTGCGGCAGGATGCACGCGTGCAGGATACAAGCATCGCGGCGTGCCTCGCGGCGTGGCGACGCCCGACCGCCCTCCTGGCGCAGGGGCGGGCGCTGGCGGCCGTCGCCAGCGCGGCGATCGACGTCTCGGACGGCCTCGGCCACGACGCTGCGCAGCTGGCGGAGGCGAGCGACGTGGCGCTGGTCCTCGACGCGCGCGTGCTCGCGTCGCTGCTGCCGGCTGCGCTGCACGCGGCGGCGGCCCGTCTCGGCCGCCCGGCGCTCGAGCTGGCGCTGGAGGGGGGCGAGGACTACGCGCTGCTGGCGACGAGCGCGGCCGCGCTCCCCGGCTTCACGCGGATCGGCGTGGTCGAGCCCGCGAGGGGCTCACGTCTCTTCATCGAGGACTCGGACGGAAGAAAGCCGCACGCCGCGCGCGGCTTCGATCACTTCCGATAGGCGGAGCGCAGGCCTGCTAGAAGCCCTGGCAGACCGGGGGGATGTTGCGGCCGGCCAGCGCCGTCTTCAGGATGCCGAGCTCGGGCGCGTTCGCGCCCGGGCCCGCCTGCGATGCCAGCGAGTCGCACTGCGCGGCGCCCGCGAGGAGCATGCCCGCTTCGGGGGAGGCGCCGAGCGCCTTCGCCTGGGTCCGGAGCTGGCCGCAGCACTGACGGAGGCGCGCCACGTTGGTGGGGACGCCGGGTCCGAGCTTCTTGGCGGCGTCGGCGGCGTCGGCGGCGTCGACCCCCGCGTCCTCCTCGAGCGGCGCGAGGACGACGGTGCCCGTCTCGGGCTCGGCCGGCGGGGGCGCGGCATCCGGGGGGGGCGGGTCCTTCTTCGGACACGCCACGAGCAGCGGCATGGCGCTGAAGATGGCGACAGCGAAGAGAACCTTGCGGGACGAAAGAGCCATCGGCGAATCTCCTTACGCGGCTTACCCTACAAGGAGTTGGCCTCTCGTGGGTAGAATCACGTATTCCCGATGCCCCTCGACGAGGCCACGCGCCGCTTTGCGTTCCTGCTCGCCGGCGATCTCCGCCGCCTGTCGGACAAGCGTGAGGAGTACGCCGCGCGCGGCGAAGCGATGAAGTTCGATTCCGTCACGCGCATCGCGACGGTCGAGACCCGGCGCGGCGAGTCGGTCTCGCGCCTCTACGGCGAGGTGCTCGCGACGTATACGCCCTACGACCGGATCCTGCGCTGGGGTTGGTCGGGGCGCGCCTCGAGCGCGCCAACCACCCACGGCGACGTGATCTTCCGCGAGGGCCAGACCCGCGGCGTGCCGCAGCTCTCGATGAGCGTGGTCGGCGATCTCGATCAGGAGGACGCGACCATGATCGTCAAGCTCGGCGCGCTCGTCGCGCGCGCCGAAGCCATGCACGAGCGGAAGGTGGGGGGAGACCTCGAGTTCGTCGGGCTCTTCGATCGCCCTCAGCCCTCCGAGGTGATCGAGCCCGCGAGCCGCTTCTCGGTGCCGCCCCCGCCGGTGGCCGAGCGCGCGCATTCGTCGGGGCCGCCGCCGCGCGCGTACCGATCGATCCCGCCGATCAAGGAGATCTACGAGCCGCGTACGGGCGGCTCGAGGCCGCCCGGCCCAATCACTGCGCCGGTCACGCGCAACTCGATCTCGACCGCGCCACCGCCGCCGGTCGTCGCGAAGAAGCTGCGCGAGCCCTCGCGCGCGCTGTTCCTTCCGGTCGCGACCGCCGCGCTCGCCGCGCTCTCGCGCGGCAGCAAGGGCTACCTCCAGGGGCTCTTCGTGCTCACGGTCGACACCGCGGGCAGCGGCACGCGGCGTCTGATGGTGCAGCTGGTCGTGATCGACACCGCCGGCATTCTTCGCGCGCTCGATCCTCCGACCGACGTGATCGAGGCGGCGGCGGCGATGGTCGAGGCCGACCGCCTCGACGGCAACGGCACGTGGCGCAAGCTCGCGGCGCGCATCACCCCCAAGCAAGACGGCGGCGCCACCCTGCACGTGGATGTTCTGTAGGCGCCCCGAAGCGCGCGCCTGGGTCTCGGCCGACGGAAGCTGCTATAAGCGCGGCCATGCGTAAGACTCTGCCTCTCGTCGTTCTGCTCGCGACCGCTGCCTTGGTCCCCATGGCCTGCGGAAAGAAGGATCCGGTCGTGCCGACGATGACCGTCGATGCCGGGCTCGCCATCGGCGACGCCGGCGCCGAAGGCGGAAATGCCGCGGTGCTGACGATGGCGGATGCGGCCGCCGATGCGGCGCCCGTCGCCTCGGGCTCGGCCGCCGCGCTCGGCGGGCCCGCGCTCGATGCCGCCATCGACCTCGGCATCCAGGCGCAGGCCGCGAAGGACGCGCCGGGCATGAGCGTCGAGGGCACGGTCAACCACGCGACGCTCGCGGAGGGCGCGGTCTTCAACACCCTCGTCACGCTGCAGCCGGGGCGTTGCTACACGATCATCGCGGCGTCGGCGCCGCTCCAGATCTCGACCGTCGAGGTGAAGCTCCTCGCGCCGCCGCTCTTCAACGTCGAGGCCGGCCGTTCGGGCGCGACCGACAAGAACCCGGCGGTGCTCGGCAAGGGCAAGGCCGCTACCTGCCCGATCTCGCCGATCGCCATCCCGTACCGCGTCGACGTCGTCGCCCGCAAGGGCGCGGGCCGCGTGGGCGTCGCCGTCTACTCGCGCGCCAAGTGACGAAGGGAGAAGCTGACAGCTGACCGCTGTCAGCTTCTTCTCGAAACCACGTTCTGCGGGACCCATACCTGGCGGCCGTCCGGGAAGTGGACCTGGACCTGGCCGTTCGCGGCCATCATCACGGTCGCCGGGTAGCGGCGGCCGTCCGACCACTGCACGAGCACCTGCGTGCCCACGGCGAAGGGCGCGACCGCGCCGCCCACGAACGAGCCGAGCGCGTTACCGAACGCGTTGAACGCGTTACCGACCTCGTTGCCGAACGCCGCCGCCTGCTGGTTGTAGCCGGGCTGGTGCGGATAGCCCGCCTGCGGATAGCCCGCCTGCGGATAGCCGGCTTGCGGCGCGTACCCCTGGGGCGGATAGCCAGGCTGCGGCGCGGCGTAGCCCGGCGGCTGCGGGTAGGCCGGCGCCGCTCCGTAGCCGGGCGGGGGTACCGCGCCGGGCATCGCGCCCGACACCGCATGGCCCACGCTCGGCGCCGCCGCGGGCACCTGTCCGGCGCTGGCCGCTCCGCCGAGCGAAGCGATGGGCCGCGGCGCGCCCCCGGCGCGGAGCCGCGCAGCCTCCTGCTCGACCAGCATCCCGTACTGCATGTACTGCGGGCTGGTGGGGATGATCGCGTTCCAGTGGCCCGCGATCTGGGTCCATTGCGCCATCGTTACCTTGTAGTGTGCAAGCATTCCCTCGATGCCCATGACCGGCGGGCAGCCGCACATCGCGACGTACTCCTCGTAGCTCACCTGCGGCGCCGGTGACTTGCGCGCGAGCGCGGCCTGATAGAGCGGCATGAAGCGCGAGGCCACCTGGCCCATGAGCGACAGGTCCTGCATGCGCGCCGTCCAGCCGGCCTTCGCGGCCTCCCAGTCGACCGGGCTCACGCCCTTTCGGCCGACTGTCTCCGCCTGCTGCGCGGGGTCGCTGATCTCCGAGACGTCGGCGGCGAGGTCCGCGTATCGCTCGAGCGAGATGCCGTTGATCGGCGCGTACGGATCCATGGGCGGATGCCAGCCTTGTAGCGCCTCTGGCGCAAGGGAAATGCGACTGTTGGACGATTTCGGGCTCAGGCACCGAGCTCGGCGCGCACGTCGGCGAGGGCCTCGTCGAACCAGCGGTTCACTGCCTTGGGGAACGGCCACATCCAGCCGTACTCCGGGCCGGTGAAGCGCTTCACGATGTGCGGGCGGAGGTTCGCCGCGGCGTCGATGCCGAGGACCTCGGCGGTCGCGCGGATGGTCTCGGCGTACGCCTCCCACTCGATGCGCGCCCGGCCCCACGCGAAGAACAGCGGGAAGAACGGCAGCAGGTAGACGAACGTCATCACGACGTCGCCCATGCGCTTGCGCTGCCGGAGGTGCACCCGCTCGTGCCGGAGCAGGATGTACTGGTCGGCGTCGGACATCGTATCCCAGGCGTCGGGCACCCAGAGCGTGCCGAAGAGCACGGTGTGGTAACGCGTCATGTAGACGCGCTGGCCGCCCAGCGTCAGCAGCGCGAGCGCGACGTGGATGGCGCGCTGGAGGAGGCTCGTGCGCTTCTTGCGGATCCGGAAGCGCGGGAACTCCACGCGGATCTCGTCGAGGAAGCGTTCGGTGCGGGGGTTGCTCATGACTCGCTCAGGACCTGGCAGCTGGGGCAATAGTACGACGAGCGGCCCGGCGGCGCTCCCTGCCGGATCATCGCGATGGCCGTTCCGCAGCGAAAGCAGGCCTTGCCGCGGCGCGCGTAGGCCCAGAAACGTGGTCCGGCCAGCGAAGGACGCGTGATCCGCGGGCCGCTCCCCAGGTTGGCGGCGAGGAGCGCGGCGGCGCGGTGAACGAGCGCGTGGAGCTGCGCATCGCTGAGCGAGGCGACGGGCGCGCGAGGATGGATCTTCTCCAGGAAGAGCGTCTCCGACTTGTAGATGTTGCCGATCCCCGCGAGCGCGCGCTGGACGAGGAGCGCCTCGCCGATGGGGCGCGCGCCGAGCGCCCGGAGGCGCCGTACGCACTCGTCCTCGTCGACCTCCTCCGCCAGCAGATCGGGGCCGAGACCCGCGAGGTCGGGCGCGGTGCGAACCGCGCCGGCGCGGAGCAGGCGCAGCACCGGGATGCGATCGCCGACCACCACCGCTCCGCCCACCTCGAGGCGCAGCTGGTGCGGGACGCGCCGGGGCTTCCAGTACGTCGAGCGCGGACGCTCGAAGCGGACGCGCCCCAGCATGCGGAGGTGGATGTGGAGCGTGCGCTCGTCGTCGAAGCGAACGAGGAGGTTCTTGCCCAGCGCCTCGACCGCCACCACCGTGTGTCCTACCACCGAGCCTGCCACGGCGTCGGCGATGTCGTGCGCCGCGAAGGAGCGGACCTCGCGGCCCACCAGGCGCGGCCGAAGCTTGGCCGCGAGGCGATGGATGCTGTCGCCCTCAGGCATGCGCGCCCGGCGCGTCTTCCTCGTCGGGCGGCGTGTCGAGGTCGAGCGGCGCGGCGCCGGCGCCGATGAGCGCGAGATCCTCGACGAGCTCGTCGGCGTCGAAGTCCACATCGTCGTCGTCCCACTCCTCGCCGTCGTACGATGGCGGAGAGGTCGATGGCGAGGTCGGCACCGCCGTGCTCACGGGCGGCGCCTCACGCGTGATCTGGAGCACGCCACGCTCCGCGAACGTCCGCGCGAAATCACCGCGCCGGCCCTCCGGCCCGCGCGGGAGCGTGGGGATGTAGACGAGCGCGCCGCGCCGGCCCACGAAGCCGTGCGCGTTCAGCGTCTTCGCGAACGGGCTCTCGAGCGCGGGGGCGCCGTCGATGGTCGCGATCATCGCGGTGCGCGCGCGCCGCCGCGCCATGCCGACCAGCGCTTGGCCGAGCGCGTCGGCGGCGTGCGAGCGATCCGGTTCGTCGGGCGGAAGGAACGTGGCGAGGCTCTGCCCGCCGCGCCCCACCCACGCGAGCAGCCGTCCGTCGTGCAGGATCACGCGAGCGCCGGGCGCGCGCTGCGGGCTGCGCGCGGGCGGGCTGGGCTCCTTCGCGCCGAGGTCCCTGGGCGAGGTCTCCGCAGGATCGCTGGTCGCGGGCGGCCGCACCGTCTCGATGCGCGGCCACGGGACGAGCGCGCCCCAGGGGTTCGCGGGATCGGTCGCCGCGAGGACCAGCGTGCGCGGCTCCTCGTCGTCAGGGCGCTTCGCGCGCAGGCGCTCCTCCGCGCCGGGCAGCGCGAACTGCGTCGCGCCGCGCTCGGCCACGAAGTACCCGCGCCGCACGCGCCCCTGATCCTCGAGCGCGCGGTACACGTCGTAGACGTTGGCGAAGCCGCCGGGGAGACCCTCGGCGTGCGGGGCCTCGCGTAGCACGACGCCGTAGCGCTCGAGCAGCGCCTTCGCGATCGCGGTGGCGCGCTCGGTGCTCGAGGGCTCGCGCTCCCAGCGCGCGCGGCGCAGCGACCAGCGACCCTCGCTGCCGCGCGGCCCGAGCCGGGCGGGGCGCGGCGAGGGACGACCGCGCCGCTCCGTCTTGCGGCCCGACGCGAGGTTGCTGCGCAGCGGCTCGAGCGTGTCGTTCGTCACCTCGCCGGCCCACACCAGATCCCAGAGCGCGGCGAGGATGTCCGCGGGGTAGGTGGCGAGGGTGCGCGTCATCTCCGCGAAGAACACCGCGCCGCGCCGCCCCAGGAGCTCGCGCAGCTTCTCGTGGAGCGCGCCGCTCGGCACGGCGTCGGCGGTGGCCGGCCCACGCGCGAGGAGCGGCTCGCGATCGGCGAGGTAGAGCGCGATGCGGCCGTCCTGCGCGCCGATCGGCTCGATCCCCGCCCACACCACCTCGCCCGAGGCGAGGAGCTGATCGAGCAGGTGCGAACGGTACCCGGGTACGCGCGCCGGCAGCACCTCGGACTCGAGCACCGACGCGGGCACCGGGCAGCCCTCGAGCTGACCGATGGCGCGCAGGAGCGTCTCGGTGGGCGAGGCCGCGAGGCGCGCGCCGCGCACGTCGTCGGGCGCGATGATGCCCTGCCAGTCGCCCAGGAAGCGCGCGAACGCCTCGGGCGGGACGGGCTCGATCGACTTGCGGAGGCGCGCGAGCGTCTTGCGCTTCAGCGAGCCGAGCACCTCGGCGTCGCAGTACTCGAGCGGCGCGCCCGCGGCTCGCCCCCGCGCGCGCGCCGCGCTCGACGAGGGGAGGAAGGTGCCGGTGACGACCTTGCCGCCGCCCGCGAGGCGATCCAGCGCGGTCGTGACCGAGGCCTCGCCCAGGCCCCAGCGCGCGGCGATCTCGCTCGCAGTGAAGGGGCCGTGCGTGCGCGCGTAGCGCGCGACCAGGCTGGTGAGCGCGTCCTTGGTCGCGGCGAGGAACACCTCGGGGAGCCCTCGCTCGAGCACCACGCCGAGCGCGTCGCGGTAGCGCGCGACGTCCTCCACCGCCACGTAGCGCTCCTCGCTCGCGATCCGTACGCGCACGATACGCCGATCGCGGACCAGCGCGTCGATCCACGAGGCCACGACGGCGGGGGCGACCGCGGGCTTGCCGTCGGTCACCAGCGCGGGATCGGTCCGCCGGCGGATCTCGTCCTCACCGAGATCGCCCAGCCACAGGAGGAGATCGTGCAGCCCGTCGGCATGGCGCAGCGGCCGGTCGAGGCGCTGCAGCTGCCGGCCGTGCTCGAGCACCACGTCGGGATCGAGCAGCTTGCGGAGCTCGGTCTCGCCCAGCAGCTCGCGGAGCTGGGCGTGATCGATGGTGAGCGCCTGCGCGCGGCGCTCGGCGGCGGGCGCGTCCTGGTCGTAGATGAAGTTGCCGACGAACGAGAAGAGGAGTGAGGCCGCCATCGGAGAGGGCGTGGTGACGTCGATGGTGGTGACGCGGATCTTGCGCGACTCGACGGCGCGCAAGAGATCCACGAGCGCGGGGAGATCGAACGTGTCCCGCAGGCATTCGCGGTAAGTCTCGAGGACGATCGGGAACGACGGGTACTGCTGCGCGACCGCGAGCAGATCGGCGGAGCGCTTGCGCTGCGCCCACAGCGGCGTGCGCTTGCCGATGTGGTTGCGCGGCAGGAGCAGCGCGCGCGCGGCCGCCTCGCGGAAGCGAGCCGCGAACATCGACGAGCCGCCGAGCTCGCGCGTGACGGCGTCCTCGATCTCGTCAGGGGAGGGGAACAGCAGCTCGACGGGCAGCGGCTCCTCGCCGCCGGGCACGCGGAACACGATGCCGTCGTCGGTCGACACCGCCTCGATGTCGCCCGCGCGCGCTTCGCGAAGCTTGCGCAGCGTGGCCATCGCCCAGGGGGCGTGCACGCGGCTACCGAACGGCGTGAGGACGCAGATGCGGAGATCTCCGAGCTCGTCGGGCACGCGCTCGACGACAATCGTCTTGTCGCTGGGGACGGTGCCGGTGGCGGCGAGCTGGTCCTTCACGTAGGCGATGAGATCGCTCGCGGAGAGCGCGTCGAGGTGGTGCTCGGCGCTCAGCACGCGCGCCGCCTCGGCGGGGTCGAGCCCGGCGATGGTGCGCGTGAGCTTGCCGATGCGCGTGCCGAAGGCGACGGAGCGGCCGGCGCGGTCGCCGTGCCAGAACGGCATCTTTCCCGGCACGCCCGGCGCGGGCGTGACCAGCACGCGGTCCCGCGTGATCTGTTCGGCGCGCCACGACGAGGCGCCGAGGAGGAAGACCTCGCCCTCGCGCAGCTCGAAGACCATCTCCTCGTCGAGCTCGCCGACGCGCTTGCTGGACTTGTTCTTGGGGCTCTCGGAGGGGACGCGCGGTCGCCCGGCCTGGTCGGCCTCGCGATCGCTCCGGTCGTTGCCGTCCTGGATGAAGACGCCGTAGAGGCCGCGATCGGGGATGGTGCCGGCGTTCTGGATGGCGAGGCGCTTGGCGCCGGCGCGCGGGGTGATGACGCCGCGCGTGCGGTCCCAGGTGATCCGCGGCCGGAGGTCCGAGAACTCGTCGCTGGGGTAGCGGCCCGAGAGCATGTCGAGGATCCCGTCGAAGCTGGTGCGCGGCAGCTCGCTGAAGGGCGCGGCCTGGCGCACGAGATCCCAGATGGCCTCCACCTCGGTCTCGACCTCGCGCTCCGTCTCCTCGACCTTCTGCGCGCGCCGCACCTTGGCGGGCACGCCGCGGAGCGAGGCGGTGCGCGGGATGCCGACCGCGGCGATGGCCACGATCTGCTGCGCCAGCACGTCGAGCGGGTTGCGCGCGAAGTAGGTCTCCTCGACGTCGCCGGTCTCGATGCCGGCCGCCGCCGCCGCGCAGGCGAGGAGATCCTGCTTGTGCTTGGGCACCAGTACGCCCGAGGGAACGCCGCCCACGTGGTGGCTCGCGCGGCCGATGCGCTGGATGCCGGAGGCCACCGAGGGCGGCGCCTCGACCTGGATCACCTGATCGACGGCGCCCATGTCGATGCCGAGCTCGAGCGACGAGGTGGCGACGATGGCCGGGAGCTCGCCCGCCTTGAGGCGCTCCTCGATGGCCCGGCGGCTGTCCTTCGCGACCGAGCCATGGTGCGCGAGCGCGAGCTCCTCGCCCGCGGTCTCGTTGAGCGCGGTGGCGAGGCGCTCGGCGAGGCGGCGGCTGTTGACGAAGATCATCGTGGAGCGCGCGGCCCGGATGCGCTCGACGAGGCGCACGTGGAGCTGCGGCCAGATCGATCGCGCCTCGGGGTTCTCCTCGTCGATGGGCCCGGCGAGCCCGTCGGGCAGCGGCGGCGGCACCTCGACGGTGATGGAGAGCGCCTTCTTCGACGAGGCATCGACGATGGCCACGGGCCGCGGGGTGAGCGGCCGGCCTTTCCTGGACCTCGTCCGCGCGACAGCGGCCCCCGCCGCGTCGGCGTGCTGGAAGCCGCCCAGGAGCCGCGCGATCTCCTCGAGCGGCCGCTGCGTCGCCGAGAGGCCGATGCGCTGCAGCGGGCGCTCGGGCCGCATCGCCTCGAGCCGCTCCAGCGACAGGAAGAGGTGCGCCCCGCGCTTGCTCGCGGCCATCTGGTGGATCTCGTCGATGATGACGGTATCGACTCCGGCGAGCAGCTCGCGCTGCGACGAGGTGAGCAGCAGGTACAGCGACTCGGGCGTGGTGATGAGGATGTCGGGCGGGGCGCGCAGGATCCGGGCGCGCTCGGCGGTGGGGGTGTCGCCGGTGCGCACCGCGACGTCGAGCCGGCGCAGCGGCGTGCCGAGCCGCGCCGCCGCCTCGGCCACCCCCG
>JAYTBL010000665.1:0-3496 GCA_043736975.1 Polyangiaceae bacterium | reverse complement strand
CTTCTCCGCGATGATGCCTTCAGCGCGGGCGATCTCGGCCTCCTTGCGCTCGCGGATCGCCCCTTTTTCGCGAGCAAACGTGGTGTAGTTGCCGGTGTAGACGGTGATGGTGCCGTAGTCGACGTCGAGCACGTGCGTGGCCACGTTGTCGAGGAAGCGCTGATCGTGGGAGATGACGACCGCGCAGCCCTGGTACATCGCCAGGAACCGCTCGAGCCAGCGGATGGAGAGGATGTCGAGGTGGTTGGTCGGCTCGTCGAGCAGGAGGACGTCGGGGCCGCCGAGCAGCACCTGCGCCAGGAGCACGCGCAGCTTGAAGCCGCCCGACAGCGTGGCGAGCGGCATGCGGTGCTGCGGAACCGGGATGCCCAGGCCCTCGAGGATGTGGCTGGCGCGGGCCTCGAGCGTGTAGCCGTCGTGGGTGGCGATGCGGTCCTCGAGCTCGACGATGCGCGCTGCGTCCGCAGGATCGCTCGATCCCTTTGCCTCGAGCGCGCGCTGCTCGACCTGCGCGCCCATCACCAGCTCGTCGCCGGCCATCGCGACCTCGAGGATGAGATCCTCGTCGCGCATGAAGCGATCCTGGCGGAGCACGCCGACGCGCGCGCCCTTGTCGATGACGACGTTGCCCTCGGAGGCCTGCTCGTCCCCCGCGACGATCTCGAGGAACGTGGTCTTGCCCGAGCCGTTCGCGCCCACCAGGCCGTAGCGCGCGCCGCGCACCAGCTTGAGCGCGACGCCCTCGAAGAGCGTGCGCGCGCCGTACGACTTGCCGAGCTCGTTGACCGCGATCATGCCTGCGCCACGAGCGAGGTCTTGGCCAGAGCCGCCTCCAGGGTCTCGCCGCCCACCGCGATGTAGAGCTGGCCGTCGTTGCGCGTCAGCTCGAGCTTCGTGTTGCGCGCCATCTTCGCCTCGAGCGCGTCGAGGAGCTTGGGCGCGAAGTACCAGACCTCGATGGCCTCCACCTTGTGGATGGCCTTGGTGGTGGCCTCCTTGCGGAGCTGGCCGAGATCGGTCGAGGTGAAGACCGAGACGCGGCGCGCCGCCTTCGAGGCCTTGTGCAGCCGCTCCGCCGAAGGGAAGCCGATGTCGATCCATGCGAGCAGGACGCCCGTGGGATCCTTGATGGTGATCGGCGCCTCGTCGGTCGAGGAGAGCCCGCCCTTGCTGAACGCGATGCCCTCCTCGTAGGAGAGGCAGTACGCGAGCGTGCGCGTGAGCAGGTAGCGCATCGACTCCGAGGGATGCTGCGCCACCCGCAGATCGAGCGCCTCGTAGACCCCGCGGTCCACGTCGGACAGCGCGATCTCCACGTGGTGCATCGTCGAGCCGGCCGCCATCAGGTGCCGCCCGCGAGCCCGTCGTAGAACTCGCTCGTGAGCTTGTCGAAGAACGCGCGCGCCACCGGGCTCTGCAGCGTGCGCTGCACGTGTGGCCAGAGGAGCTCGGCCCACGCCTCGAGATCGGGCTCGCCCGAGGCGCCCACGCTCTTCAGCCAGGCGCCGATGGTGAGCTCGCCGTGCTCCCTCAGGAACGCCTCGAGCGCGAGCTTCAGCTGCTGGCGCGGGTGATCACGGCGGAGCGTCTCGAGCGTGATGTGCTCGGCGGCGATCTCGGCCTTGCGCGACGCCTCGTCGTCGACGCCCGCCAGCAGCTCGCTCATCGACTGCGAGTAGAGGAACGAGACGATGTTCTTGCGCAGCGCGATGAACTTCGGGTCGTCGCCCTTCTTCACGAAGAGGTCGGCGAGCTTCACCTTGGCCTTACGCGAGAAGGCGAGGAGGAACTTCTTGATCTCGGGGTCGAGGCGCTTGTCGAACTCGCCCTTCATCGCGCCCATCGACTTCAGGATGGCGCCGCCGCCGATCGGCATGCGCTTCAGCAGCGCCGGCAGGCCCCAGTCGGCGAAGAACGGATTGACGGTCTGGTTGAACTCGGTGAGACCGTCATGGAGGATGTCGCGGATCGCCTCCTCGATGGCCTCCTGGTCGAAGACGTTGCGGACCAGGCGCTCGGGCACGAGGTCGTCGCGCTCGAGGAGATCGTCGATGGCGAGGCGCGCCGCGGCCGGCACGTAGTCGCCGAGGCGCGACTTGTCGGCCTTCATCGCGGCCAGCGAGCGACGGTGGATGTCGCGCGCGATGGGCGCGAAGAGGGCCTTCACGCTCTCCGCGGTGAGCGCCCTGGTCACGCCCTCGGTGAGCACGACCGGGTCGATGACGGCGGAGACCTTGAGGCCGAGCGCCCAGGCGTAGCCGTCGCGGAAGGAGCGGACCCAGTCGGCCCGCGCGGCCTCGGAGCCCAAGCGCTGCGCGAAGAAGGCGCTGTGTTTCTGCTTGAGCGCCTCGAGCGTCTCCGGCGAGAGAGCGAGATCCGTCATCCTGGCGAGGACGGATAGCACGCCAGGCGCCGCGCGGCGCGCCTCAGTCCGTGCCGCCGTCGCGCGGCCCGGCCTCGCCAGCGCCGCCGTCGACCGGACGGGGCGCGCTGCGGGTGAGCCTCGCGACGTGCTTCGACACATTGCCCTTGGGGTCCCACATCGTGGCCCTGACGACG
The DNA here is from genome assembly GCA_043736975.1 of Polyangiaceae bacterium. Taxonomy (GTDB): domain Bacteria; phylum Myxococcota_A; class Polyangia; order Polyangiales; family Polyangiaceae; genus Labilithrix. The sequence continues at coordinate 937 of JAYTBL010000665.1, read as the reverse complement.
ATCGAGGCGACGCCGTCGGCGATCTCGAGGTGCCCGACCGTGTCGTCGAGGACGGTGCAGCGACCGTCGACGATCGCGAGCTGCGTGAGCGCATAGCGGAAGGTGCGCTGGGGGTTGTCGATGTCGCTCCCCGGCCAGCCGCCTCCGAGCTGCGACCGCGCAGAGCCGAAATCGATGAGCTGCTTCGCGCGGAAGGAGCTCGGCCCGGCGATGGATTCGTAGACCTGGTCGAGCGCGCATCGCTCGAGCTTCGCGAGGAGCCGACCCCTGTCGTCCTCGATCGTATAGGCGATCGCCCCGAGCTCGAAGTTGCGGTCCGAGTCGTCGTCGCGGTCGAACGCCTCGAGGACGATGTCGATCTTTCCGGAGACGAGGGTGTCGGTGGTGGCTGCGCGCTCGTCGGCGACGTACACGCGCTTGGCCTTCGGCGGCACCGCGTCGTGGTAGTCGGCGAACAGCGGAGCGGGGTTCAGGATCAGCTTCTTCTCGGCGTCGATGAAGCTCACGTGGGTATGCCTCAGCCGATCGGCCGCCTCGCCGCTGAAGGGTGAGTTCGCGATCTCGCCGATGGTGTCGCCTTCACGCACCGGGATCGGCTCGGTCGCTGCGCCGAGCTCGGGCGTCGCCTTGCAGTGCATCAACTGGGTGACGACGTGCGAGATGGGGTCGTAGATCGCGATCACCGAGCTGTACCGATTGCTCGCGGGGTTCGCGCGATTGCCGGACCAAGCCCAGCCGCACCAAGCAGCAGCGCAGAACAAAGCTTGTGCATGGGCCACGACCAAGCAAGCGCTGATCCGCACACAAGGTGCGCACGCGCTCCCGCTAACCCGCAGGGGCAGCGCGACCCGACGAGGCGTGTGGGGGGCCGATCGATCCAGCAGCGGCTCGCGACCGAAACCAGGTCCGCGCATCCGGCGTAAGCTTGCGTATGAAC
>JAYTBL010000664.1:0-8572 GCA_043736975.1 Polyangiaceae bacterium | reverse complement strand
GCGACCCACGCCGCCGACTCGAGGCGCGCGCCCGTGAAGCCGGCGCTGCGCGCCTCGAGCCTGCCCACCTGCAGCTCCACGCATGGCCGCAGCGCGAGTCGGCTCGAACCGAAGCGCACGGGACATCCGTCGACGGTGCCCATCTGGAGCGCCGAGGCGACATCGGCCCCGGCGATGCTCGATGAGGACGGGAGCACGAACGTCGCGCCCAGGATCGCGGCCGGCGCGAGGATCCCGTCGGCGCGCGACTCGACGTCGGCGTGAACGACGACCGCCGCGGCGGCCGACGACGACGCGCCCGCGAAGATCCCGGCGCCCGCGCCGCCACCCCACGCGATCCCGCGCGACGAAGCAAGCGGCCGCGGCGCGGGCGCGGGCTGCTCCGCGCCTCGCGCAGGCCCGGGCGTCGTGGCAGGTCCTGGCGTGGGCGGCGCTGGGGGCTCCTCGACCGCCTGCTCCAGCGCGAGGCCGAGCGTGAAGACGAGCGCGTCGAGCACCTCGTCGCAGGTGGGCGCGCTCAGCGAGCGCGAGGCGGTCCCCGCGCTGCTGCGGATCACCAGCTCGGCCTCGGCGCCGCTGCCGGTGGGGCGCGCGCGCACGTCGACGTCGACCCCCGCGGTCCCGGCCTCCGCGAGCACGATCCCCCGCGGCGCGAGCCGGCTGGCGAGCCCGCGCGACCCCTCGCAGGTGCTGTCCTCGGCGACGTGCAGGTGTACGGGCGGGCCCGCGGCGGCGCTGGTCGCGACCGCCACGAACGCAACCACCAGCGAAGCGACCCGTCGCATCCAATCAGCCTACGACGACTTGCGAGCGTGTACGCTGCCTCGATGCGCTTGCCCAGGTGGGCGGTCCCGACGGTGGGCGTGCTGATCGTCGGCGGAGCGCTGGCGTCGCGATCCTGGAACGAGGCCAAGGAGAAGGAGAAGGGGCGTGCCGATGCGCGCGCGAGCGAGCAGGCCGGGATCAAGATCACGGCGAAGCTCGCGGAGCCGTGCGCGAGCCCGAAGCCGGTGCGCATCACCGTGAAGAACACCGCCACGCGCACGCTGAAATCGGTGTCGTTCCATATCGGCGTCTACGAGGAGGGACGCATCGGCGACCTCGACCCCAGCTCCCCCGACGAGGACTGGACCCTCACGCTCGTGCCCGGCGCCGAGGAGTCTCGGTGCGGGACGGTGACCATCCCCGCCGGCCCTCGCCACGTGCTGAGGCCAGAGCGGCGCGCCACCAACCAGGCGACGTTCTACGACAAGGGCGAGCGCGCGAGGTAGCTCACGCGGCGACGCGCTTCACCACCGCCACGAGCTGCGCGGGGTTGAACGGCTTGACGATCCAGCCCACCGCGCCGGCGTCCTTCGCGCGGCGCAGCAAGGCGCCCTGGCCTTCGGTGGTGAGCATGATCATCGCGAGCTTCGCGTGCCGCGGCGCGCTTTTCACGCGCACGACCATGTCGATGCCGTTCATGCGCGGCATGTTGAGATCGCAGATCACCGCCGCGATGTCGTCGCTCTGCTCGATGGCCTCGGCGCCGGCGATACCGTCCACGGCCTCGACGACCTCGAAGCCCGCCGAGCCGAGCGTCGCGCTCACTTGATGGCGGATCGTCGCCGAGTCATCCACGACCAGAATCTTCTTCTTCATCGTCATCGAAACCTTCTTCTTGCGAGCTACAGATGGAGAGCGGTGAGCGCGGGCCAATCGCCGGGGCTCAGAACATGGTGACCTCGCCCTCGCAGGCGACGGTATCGGCCCGGCCTTCGGTGCGCGCCAGCACCAGGCCGGGCTCGATGCGGGCGTCGAACCAGACGGTGATCGCTCCTTGGGGCGAGGCGAAGCGGTAGGGCCAGACCTCGGAGGTCGACTTCGCGAGGTGCACCTCGATGCCGCGCAGCACCATGGGCAGGGCGATACCGAACTCGACGCCGTACGCGAGGAGGCGATTCTTCACGCGTCCCAGGAGCTGGTTCGCGGTCTCGCCCACGAAGTCCTCTGCGCTGACCGCAAAGTGCGAGGCACTGGCGTATTGCTCGAGCATCCGCAGCACGATGCGGCGATCGATGCCGAGCCCCAGGGCGCCGCGCATGGCCTCGCCGTAGAAGCCAATCACGGTGACGTATTCGTGCGGCTCACGGACCTCGTCGGCGGCGGTGAGCTCGGTGTCGTGGAGCGCGAACAGCTCCTTGGCACAGCTGGCGACGATCGTATCGATAATGGCTCGGTTGGTCATGACTGCTCTGGTTCAGCTGGCTTGAAGGAGGCGCTGGGGTTCCCGGACCTTCGCCGCCGCAGCGAAGGTGAAGACGAATCGGGCGCCACGGCCGGGGGTGCTCGAGACGGCCGCGGTGCCGCCGAGCTGCTGGCATTGCTCGAGCACAGCGGCGAGCCCTGCGCCGCGGCCCGAGATGTCGGTGACCGCCTCGGCGGTGCTGATGCCGCGCGCGAACAGCGCGGCCTCGAGGTCCTGGGGGGTGGCGAACGGCAGGTCGGCGGCGCAGGCCTTCACCGCGACGGCTGCCCAGTCGATCCCGGCGCCGTCGTCGGCGCATTCGATGGTGATGCGCTCGGCGTTCTCGGTAGCGCGGAGGAGGATCCGGCCGGTGGAGCCCTTGCCCGCCTGGGTGCGGACCTCCGCGGTCTCGAGCCCGTGGTCGACCATGTTGCGAACGACATGCACCAGCGACGACCAGAAGCCGTTGAAGCGCGCCGCCGAGAGGCGCACGTCCTCGGCCTCGATGACGACGCGCGGCTTCTTCTTGCCGAGGCGCGCCGCCAGGCGGTGGATCCCGTCCTCCATACGCTGGAACCGGACCGCGGCCGGCTCGGAGTTGAGGCGGGCGACCTTCTCTTCGAGGGCGTCGTGCGCGGCGCCGGCGCGGATGTCCGTGAGGAGCGACTCGAGCTCGGCGCGCGAGAGCTCGATGCGCGCGACCGACTCGGTGAGCACGCCGCGGAAGCGGTCGGTCATCGTCATCCACGCCGTGACGAGCTCGGCGCGCTGCGCGATGGTGGGCAGCTCGTCGACCTCGACGAGCTGCGTCTCGAGAACGTGGGCGAGGCGCGCGACCGAGCTGACGCCCCACTGCGCGGCGTTGCCCTTGATCGTGTGGAGCAGGTCCATCACGCTCGCGCTCCCGCTGGTGGCCCAGGCGAGGCGATCGAGGAGTGCGTCCATCTCCTCGGAGAAGGCGATGTAGCCCTGGCGGTCCAGCGTGACCCGCTGGAATACCGCGAACTGCTCGCGCTGCTTCTCCTCCTCGCGGCGGGCCTCGACCTCGGCGGTCACGTCGGTGACGACCAAGAGCGCGCCGTCGAGCTGGTCGTCGATGACGATGGGACGGAAGCCGAGCGTGAAGTGCTTTCCGTCGCGCACCATGCGCTTCGGCAGCTGGTCGAGCGCGACGTCGATCGGGAAGATGCCGTCGCGGACCGACTCCCAGCCGAGCTCGAGCAGAACGCGGAGGTCCGGGTCGCCGGCGCCAAGGTGCTCGGCGAAGGTCTTCGTGCCGTGGACCTGCCCCAGGAGCTGGTCGAACCTCGCGGAGCGCTCGGGCTGGATGGCGCCGGCGACGTCGACGCGCGCGATCCCCTGCTCGACGTTGTCGAGGACGACCCGCATCGCGCCGTTGCGCTCCGCGAGCTGCTTGGTCCGCGCGCGGACCAGCGTGGCGAGGTTGTTGCGATGGAGACCGAGCTCGGCCTCGCGGGTCTGGACGTCGGCGAGCATCTCGTTGAAGGCGTCGGCGAGCATGCCGAGCTCGTCGTTGCCGTGCTTGTCGGCGCGGATCGAGAAGTCCTTGCTCGCCTGGACCTGGGCGGCCGCGCGCGAGAGCGCGGTGATGCTGCGCGAGATCCCGCGGCGAATGACGAGCGCGAGGAGGAGGGAGACGATCACGACCGCGACCGACAGCCCGATGCCCAGCCGGATCGACGCGTGTGCCGACTGCACCTTTCGCGTCGCCGCGATCGAGAGATCGGCGGTGGCAGCGGTGGCGATGGCCTCGATGAGCGAGAGGCGCGCTTGCCCGGTCTCGAACCAGACCTTGGTGTCGAGCTCGACGTTGTCGTCGGTGGAGGCGAGGACCTTGTCGCGCATGGACAGCGCGGCGAGGACGACCGGCTGCTGCTCCTCGGTCAGGAGGCTCGCAAGCAGGTCTTCCGGCGCGTTGGCGCGGAAGACGCTCCTGTAGATCGCCGCTTCGGTGCCCATCGTGATGAGCTTCTTGAACGTGCCGGGCGCGAACTGCTTGCGCACCGAGACGTTCGCGAGGAGCGCGTGCTCGGCGCTCACGCGCTCCGCGAGCTCGGCGATGGCGACGAGCGCGTTGATGTTGCGGAGGATCTCCCCGTCGTCCGAGAGGTGGGCGAGCGCGGCGGTCGCGGCGATCAGCGACTCGTCGATGGCGCCGTAGAAGTCGAGGATCTCGTCGATCGACGCGCCGCTGACCGCCAGCTTGTCGCGGAACGCCGCCAGGGAGCCCATCGTCAGGCGTGCCTCGCTGAGCTCGCGGGAGAGGCGCGGCGGGAGCTTCGACAGGTCGCGGCGCGCGAGGAGGCCTTCGAGCTTGTCGCGCTGGGAGTCGGTGGTGCGATAGTGCGCCGTCAGCGCGGCGCGCGTCGCGGTGTGATCACTCGCACCTTCGTCGAGCGCGGCGCGGGCGCGCTCCGTCTGGAGGGCGAACATCGTGGCGCTCATCTGCGAGGAGAGGCTCGCGAGCTCCTCGACGGAGCCGAGCGCCTCGGCGGAGGTGGCGCGATGGCGCGCGTCCTGGGCGATCACCGCGGCGAGGACGAACGCTCCGACCACGGGCACTCCGGCCAGCAGGAACAGTCGGACGCGGATGCTCAGTCGTTGGAGGAGCTGCACGGGAGTCGCGTACCGGGGAAGGGGAAGGGGAAGGCGGGGACGGGAGGCGACCTGGGTAGGAACGGCGACGCTCCTCGGTGGATTCAGCGGCTGAACGCGCAGGCACCGCGTGCCGTTGGTGGTGAGGTCCCCCTCCACGGGACCCTTTGCTCCTCCGAGGCTCCTCGACATGTCGGTGCTTTCCCTTGCGGGGTCCGCGTCCATCGCGGCCCTCTTGATCCTGTTTGCTCCGCGCGCCGCCCTGGCGCAGCCCAGCGAGCCGTCGCCGCCCGACCCCCCGCTCTTCGAGGAGGAGAGGAAGGAGATCGCCGAGCAGCGGCGGGCGCTCGAGGGTGCGCAGCAGCGGATCGCCGATCTCGAGAAGAAGGTCGACGGCTCGCTCGCGACCAGCGACGACAGCGACTGGACGAGCCGGTTCAAGATCTACGGCTTCACCGACGTCGGGGTGAATCGCATCTGGATCGATCGCGCCAGCCAGGTGGGCATCTACCTCAACTCCTCCAACGCGACGTCCTTCGTGGTGGGCAACCTCGATCTCTACTTCGATGCCCAGCCAGTGAAGAACTGGCGCTCGCTGGTCGAGATCCGCTTCACCAGCGCGCCCCACGGCGAGGTCGCCTCCCTCGGCGGCGTGGGCGGCAAGTTCAAGCGCACGACGACCCAGCAGCTCGACCCGAACGGCGCCTCGGCCAACGCCACCATGTGGGGCGGCTACACCGTCATCGAGCGTGCGCACCTCGACTGGACGGCGCTCGAGTACCTGAAGGTCCGGGCCGGGAGCTTCTTCACGCCATTCGGCATCTGGAACGTGGACCACGGCACGCCGACGCTCATCGCGCTTCAGCTGCCGGGCGTGATCCAGCTCCGCCAGATGCCGCTGCGCCAGACTGGCATCCAGCTCTACGGCAACACGTTCAAGGGCGACTGGGAGCTCGGCTACGTCGCGACCATCTCCAACGGGCGTCAGGAGCTCTCGAACTTCGCCTTCGACGACAATCGCGGCTTCGGCGCGCGCGTGTACGCGAACGATGAGAAGGGCGAGTCGACGGTCAAGCTCGGCGCCTCCTTCTACACGGGCCGCGTGAGGGACGAGGAGATCGACGTCACGAGCCTCAGCCCCTTCACCATCGACCGGAAGAACAGCTTCGACTACCGCGAGGTGGTGGGCGGCCTCGATGCGTCGGTCGACATCGGCCGCACGCGCATCCGTGCCGAGGGCGCGGTGAGCAGCATCACCTATGCCCCGGGCAAGCGCGAGGTCGCGCAGACCGCGTCGCCGGTCACGCAGTACAAGCCGGACTCGGTCCAGACCAGCGCCTACCTCCTGGTCGCGCACACGTTGCCGTTCGCGCCGATCGAGCTCTACGCGACCACCGATCTCCTCTACGGCCCAGCGATCCCGCTCGCCGACACGGTGATAGCTCCGTCCTTGGGCCTGAACGTTCGGTTCACGAAGGCGACGATGCTCAAGACGCAGATCAACGAGACTTTCTTCATCGACTCGCGCGGCGGGCTGAGCGCGCACGACACCGCGAAGAACAACGCCACGATGCTCTTCTCGCGCCTCGTGCTGGTGTTCTGATGGCGAAGCTCCTCGCGACCTTCGTTCTCACCGCCGCCACGCTCCTCTGGGAGGGCCGCTCGGCCGCCGAGCCGGGCGACGAGATCTTCGTCGTCGTGAATCCTGCGAACCCCGCCGCGACCCTGACGCGCGAGGAGCTGCGACCCATCTTCCAGACGACGAAGGGTGAGTGGCCCGACGGCGTGAAGGTCGAGCCGATCAACCTCGCCGACGAGAGCAACGTGCGGCACGCCTTCGACGCCGCGGTGCTCGGCCTCGATCCCGATCGCGTCGCTCGCTACTGGGTCGATCGCAAGATCCGCGGCGGCGAGCGACCGCCGCGCAAGGTGTCGGGCGCCTCGGCGGCGGTGCGCAGCGTCGCGGGCGACAAGGGCGGCGTCGCCTACGTGCTGCGGGCAGACCTCAACGCCTCGGTGAAGGTGGTGGCTCGTATCAGTGGCGGAAAGGTGGCGGCGCCGTGAGCGCCGTCCAGGAGGTCCTCGTGAGCGTGAAGCGTGCGTCCGTGGTGGTCACCGTCGGCCTGCTGCTCCTCGTTCCCGGCTGCTGGGCGAAGGATCCTTGCGGCCCCGGCTTCGTCATCCAGCCCAACTACACCTGCCAGGCGATCGCCCTGCCTGCGGACGCGGGCTCCGAAGGCGCGGCCCCCGACGCCGCGCCGGTGGAGGGCGGCACGAGCAGCGAGGCAGGCGCGCCCGAGGCCGCGGCGCCGAGCAGCTTCGGCAAGACCTGCGCAGCGATGACCGACTGCGGCGGTGACGCGCCGATCTGCGGCGCGCCGCAGCTCCCGTACTGCACGCAGATCAACTGCCAGCTCGGCGAGGCGAACGCCGGCGCATGCCCGGCCGACTACACGTGCTTCACGGCCCCGGGCTATCCCTCGGCGTGCCTACGGAACTGAGCCCTGCGCCGCGCTGCGGCTGCTCGCTCAGTCGGCGGAGACGAAGCCCTTCCAGTTGCGCATGTACTCGGCCAAGGCCGGCCCGAGCCCGCGTTCGCGGAGCTCGCCGATGGTCACGGGCGGGCGCTTCGGCTCCCACGCTTCGTCCGCGACGCGCAGCGGCCAGTCGGGGTTCACGATCGCGGAGCGCCCGAGCGCGATGGCATCGGCGCCGCGCGCCAGGAGATCTTCGGCCTCGGCGCGCGTCCACACCGAGCCGGCCACCAGGATCGCGACGTCGGTCGGCAACGCGGCGCGGAAGATCGGGAGCGCGTGCTGCTCGGGGCGCTTGCTGGTGTTGTGCTGCGCCTTCCACAGCGAGACGTGCACGAAGTCGACGCCGTCCTCGACTAGCCAGCGTGCAGTCTACACGCTCTCGTCGAGGTCCATGCCCTTGGCGTTGCCGAAGTCCTCGGGGGAGAGGCGCACCCCCACCGTGAAGGTGCCGCCGCCGGCGCGGGTGCGCGCCCGGACCTCGCGCGTCACCTCACGGACGAGGCGCGCCCGGTTCTCGAGCGCGCCGCCCCGGCGATCGACGCGCTGGTTGTGCGCGCTGAGGTACCGCGGCGTCGACTCGTCGGCGCGCGGCTCGATGTCCCGCTCCGCGAGCTCGGCCAGGTCGAGCGCCGCGCCCTCGTCACCGAGTCCTCGTCCGAAGTCCACGCTGAAGCCTGACCTAGCTTCTGTCATGGGCCAACCGAAACTATCCGCAGAACAGATTCTCACCGTCCGGACCAAATATCAGGACGTCACCATCCCGACGCGCGAGATCCGGGAGAAGTACGGCATCAGCCACTTCACCTTGATCGCGTACTGTCGCGACCTGCCGCGAAGGTGGGGCGCGCCGCGCACGCCAAAGCCGGTACTCGAGGCGATCCAGAAGGCGCGCGCAGCTGGCGAAACGCTCGCCAGCATCGCGAAGCGGTTCGGCGTGACCGCGAAGACAGTGATGAGCTACACCCCGCAGCGCCCTCGGAAGGGTCACGGGCAGCGAGTCGCGGAAGACGTGCGCGCGGCATACGTCCGCGGGGGCAGCTGCACGGCCATCATGGCGGCGTTCCGGATCTCGCCTCGCACGTTGGGCCGCCTGGTCTCGGACCTGCCGAGGCGACGTGCGGTCTCGGAGCGAAGAAGGCTTCGCGCGGAGAACGAGCGGCTTCGCGCGGAGCTGGCCCGAGTGAGCGCCGCC
>JAYTBL010000663.1:0-3504 GCA_043736975.1 Polyangiaceae bacterium | reverse complement strand
CTACTTGCCACTAGGAGACTTTCATGAACGCCGCTCTCACCGCCGCTTTCCTCGCTCTCGCCACGCTCGCCTGCAGCGGTGGCGGCGCGTCCATCGGTGACGCCCCGCAGAGCACGCCCGATACCGGCACCGAGCCCCCGGGCGGCGAGACCGACGGCGGCGGGCCGGTCGCCGACGGCAGCACGCCCAGGAGCGACGGCGCCACCCCGCCCGACGGCGCCTTGCCCGACAACCGCATCGATCCCATCGCCCTCGGCCGCACCTGGACCTACGACGTGACGATCCTCGGCACCTACCCGCTCTGCAAGCCCGGCTCGAACACCGCTCGCGTGCTCGGGCAGAAGTCGGTGGGCGGCAAGAGCGCGTTCCAGGTGCAATCCTTTTGCCCGGGCGCGGGCACGAGCTCGTTCGCCGTGGACGGCGACAAGGTGGAGATCTACTACGCAAACAACTGGATCCTCTCGCTCGACGCTCCCGTGCAGGAAGGCCACACCTGGACCGACGGGCTCTACACGTACGGCTGGGAGAAGGTGGGGCCGGTCACGGTGCCCGCGGGCACGTACGCCGATTGCTGGAAGGTGAAGCCCACCGTGGGCACGAGCTACACCACGTTCTGTCGTGGCGTGGGACCGGTGCGCTGGCACTTCGTCGATCCGAGCGGCAATGGCTACGATGCCACGCTCACCGGCGCCACGCGCTGATCGATCCATGAAGCTCGCATTCTACGCGCTGCTCCTCTTCGTCCCTGCGCTCCCCGGGCTGCTGGGCGCGTGCGCGAGGCCCGCCGGCGCCGGCGTCGCCGCCGCCGTGACCGGGAGCGACAGCAGCACGCCGACCATGTCGTCGCCCGCGGAGTACGCGGACCGGCCCATCTCCGCCGAGGCGGGGGCGGACTATTTCCTGCGCACCGGTGGCGGAGATCCCTATGCCGCCGGCCTCGCCTATCCCATCTTCCTGGCGCTCATGGATGCTTATCCCGAGGAGCTGGGGAAGGACTGGAACGAGCTCAGCGAGAAGTTCGGGCTGATCCCCGATCCCGCGCAGAAGGGTAATCCCCGCTCGCCGCCGATCGGGTTTCATCTCACCGTCGATCCGAACACCAACGTCCCGTGGGTGGTCGCGAACTGCACGCTCTGCCACGCCGAACGCCTGCGCCTCGAGACCGGGGACGTGGTGGTGACCGGGCTGGGCAGCAAGCGGGTGCGCCCGCATGCCTATGCGAGCGCGCTCTCGCGCATCGCCACCGACCCGAGCCTGGACGTCGACAAGCTCACCGAGCGCGCCACGCGGCAGGCCAGCGCCTGGGGCGTCGCGTGGCCCTCGAACGTGCGTCGGCCCATCGTGGCGGCCACGCTGACTCCCTTCAAGATGGCAGGCTACAAGCGCGCCGCCGCGGTGAAGCGGCTGGGCGGGGCGCTGCCGGGGCGCGTCGCCACCATCGAGAGCTTCGCGATCGCGTTCGCCGATCACCGCAGCGCGCCCATCACCATGCCCGAGGCCATCGGCTGGACGAAGGTGCCCGACGTCCGGAGCTTCCCCTTCCGCGAGACGTTCTCGTACGACGCCTCGGGCTACGGCTCGCCGCAGGCGCTGGTGCTCGACGCCGACTTCGTCTTCGGCGCGCGGCCCGAGTGGTACGCCTCGCATCCCCACCTCGCGACCAGCATGTACCTCTACCTCAAGGGCTTCTCGCGGACGCTCCCCTTCCCCCGGGCGGTGGACGCGGCGCTCGCGACGCGCGGAAAGGGCCTCTTCGAGTCCCGCTGCGCGCGCTGCCACGGCTTCTATATCGATCACGGCGACGAGATGCGCGTGAGCTATCGCGAGCGCGTGGTCCCCAAGGCGGTGATCGGCACCGATCCCGCGCGCGTCGACGCAGTGACGCCGAGCTTCGTGGAGGCGGCCAACGACATCCCGCTCGCGCACGGCCATGCGCGCGTGCAGAACACGGGCGGCTACGTCCCGCCGGTGCTGCTCGACGTGTGGGCACGCGGCCTCTTCGGCCACGCCGGCCAGTGGCCCAGCCTGGAGGCGCTCGCGACCCCGCCTGCGGACCGCCCCCGCACGTTCATCGTCGACACCGACGGCCTCTACGATCTCGACCGGGTGGGCGTGCGCTACGAGGTGATCAAGCCAGGCACGCCGAAGCGCGCGCTGAAGAAGAGCGAGTACCTCTACGAGGGCGACAAGCCCGGCTTCCACGTGGAAGGGCATGCGTTCCTCTCCGACCTCCCTGCGCCCGACCGCAAGGCGGTCATCGAGTACCTGAAGACGCTCTCCTCGAGGTGATCTCTATGCAGGAGCCCTCGAGCTCCCCGGCGACTGAGCCGCGCGGTGGGCGCGCTCTTCCACGCCCAGGGCTCGCACCGCGTCCAGCGCGTGCTCCGCGATGCGCAGGTGCTGCTCGCGCGTGGACGGCCCTTCGAGCAGCCCATCGAACGCGATCGGCGCGCCGAACATGATGGTCACCGGCGCGCCGCGCTTCAGGTAGTTGCCCGCGACCTGGCGCACCAGATCGTTGATCAGGCCGTTGATGAACACCGGCACCACCGTCGTGGCGCCGCGCGTCGCCTGAATGATGCGACCGACGCCGGGGCGCGCCGGCAAGAGCGTGTAGGGGTCGTCCGACTTGTTGCGCTTCCCCTCGGGATGCAGGCCCACGAACGCGCCCCCGGCGCGCAGGAGGCGGATGGTCTCCTCGACGCTGGCGCGGTTCAGCGCCACGCGATCGCGATCGCGGAACACCGGCGGATACATGGCGAAGAACGACATCGCGCCGTTGACCGCCAGCCCCAGCGGCGTGTCGTAGAAGAACTGCGAGCGCACCGGGAACATGATCCGCTGCCCGAACGGCCGCTTCAGCAGCACTGAGGACACCACGAACAGGTCGAAGAAGCTGCGGTGGTTCGAGACCAGGATCGTGCTGTCGCCGCGCGCGAACGGCGGCAGCCGCTCCAGGCCGTGGACGTGCAGGAGGTTGCGCGTCGAGACGTCGATCCAGTTCGCGCCGATCTGCCGCTGGAGGATGCGGATCAGGCGGTCGAGGCGGCGCGCCTCGAACGTCTTGCGGACGAAGCGGATCTGCCAGCGCTCGACGGCGGTGAGCTCGCCCGGACCGAAGTCGAGGAGATCGCGGTAGTCCGCGCTCTCCTCGGCGAGAGGCTCCAGCTCAGCGACGACGGGCTGGGCCACGACCGAAGCTCGGCTTTCCGCGCGCGCCGCGGGAGTCTGACCCGGGCCCTCGCGCTCGCAAGGCTTCGGCGGCGACACGGTCCGCGGCCCCCTCCGGCGGAACCAAGGCCTGGGGCCCGCGCCCGATCAGGTCGGCGCGGCCCGCCTTCTTGAGGGCCTCGCGCGCCAGCGGCCAGTGCTGGGCGTCCCAGTAGAAGATGAGCGCCTTCATCAAGCGCTTCTCGCGCAGGTCACGTGCAGTATACACGGGATCGCCGGTCAGCGGGTCGACGCCGGTGTAGAACATGGCGGTCGCGATCGCCATGGGCGTGG
>JAYTBL010000662.1:0-8599 GCA_043736975.1 Polyangiaceae bacterium | reverse complement strand
AGAGCTCGCTCTCCACGAGGGAAGGGGAGATCGATCCGCAGTCGACGACCACCACCGGTCCGTCGGCGCGCGAGCCGCGCTGCACCAGCTCGGTGGCGACCAGCTCCTTCCCCGTGCCGCTCTCGCCGTGCACCAGGACGTCGATCTCGCTGGCTGCGACGCGCTCGAGCACGTCGAACATCGTCTGCATCGCGTCGCCGCTGCCGATGATGCCGCCGAACTGGGTGGGCTTGGTGATGCGGTTGACGTGGCCGCGGCTCACCGGCTTCACGCGCAGCGTCGACTCGCCGAGCACCACCACCGCCTCGGCGTCGAGCTCGGCGACGAGGACCTTCACGCCGTGGAGGCGCGTGCCGTTGCGCGAGCCGGCATCGGTAAGGCGCCAGGCGCTGCCCTCGCGCGCGATGCGACAATGGAAGCGCGAGATGGTCTTGTCCTCGAGGACGAGGTCGTTCGACTCATGCGACCCGATGCGGCACACGTCCCCGTCGAAGACGTGGGTGATCGCGACCGCCTTGCCCGCCACTCGCTCCACGACGAGGTGCAGGCGTACGAGCTCCACGGCGGGCGCGGACTCCGGGCTGACCAGCGGATTCGCGTGCTTCGCCAGCGTGACGTTGGCTTCTCCGAAGTCCTCGCTTCCCGGCATGGCGGGGAGTCTACCCTAGCGCGAGGCGCATCCCGCCATCACCTCGCGCAGCGCGAGCATGCGTACGTGCACCACCCGACCTCCATCGTGGCGGAAAAGTGCGAGGTCGAAAGCGCGAATCACCGGGAAAAGCGCGCGGCCCGCGGCTTGCTGTAGTTCGCTGCGAGCAGCAGGTCGTTGCTCCTCTCGGCAAGAAGGAACATTCCAATGAAGTACGGACTTGCGTGGCTCCTGGGCATCCCGATTCCGATCCTCGCCGTCGTCTATCTCGTCTCGCACTGCTGAGGACCTCGCCACGAAGCGAGGCTGCCGCCCTGTTCACCCGTAGGCGCCCACGCTGCCGAACAGCGGCCTCGAAGAGAAGGCGCCGCCGCTGCTCGCGGGCGCCGCCCAAGCCGCGCTCGCGGACGTGATGGCGGGCAGGTAAGACGCGGTAAGCGGCATGTTCCTCGCCGACGACGAATTGCCAGCTAACATGTCCGGTAACCCGTGCGACGTCGCCTCACCGTCCTCTCCGTAGTTCTCGGCGCAGCCATCAGCTCGGGCGTCGCGATCTTCGCGTGCGCCACCCCGAACCTCGACGAGTCGCTCGACGACCCGGGAGCCGCGCTCCCCGATCGCGTGCCGTCGACCCCCACACGCGACGCGAGCGCGAAGGACACGAGCGTGGTCGATCCCGGCCCCGAGGACGCGCAGACCGATAAGCGCGACGCGGCCGACGCGAACCGAACGCTGCACGCGTTCGTCTCGTCCTCGGTGATGAGCGGCGCGCTGGGCGGCGTCGCGGGGGCGGATCAGAAGTGCAATGCGCTGGCGCTGGCCGCGGGCCTCAAGGGGACGTACCGCGCATGGATCTCCGTGGCCGGGACCAACGCCGCCGACCGGATCGCCAGCAACGGCCCCTGGTACCTGGTGGGCGGGCAGCTCGTCGCCACGACGAAGGCGGAGCTCGTCGGCGGCAACCTGAAGCACGCCATCGACTACGACGAGAAGAACGTCCGCGCGCCCAGCGCCGAGGACCGCGTCTGGACGGCCACCGCGCCTGACGGCACGTTCGATAGTCCGGCCTGCGAAGTGTGGAGCGGCGCCGGCCAGGCACGTGTCGGCGAGGCCGAGTACACCGACGGGCGCTGGACCAGCTCGGCCGTCGAGCTATGCGGGCAGGTCAATCGCGTCTACTGCTTCGAGCTCTAGAGTCGCTCTCGCGCGCCAGCTCGGCGCCCAGCAGGCGGTGACGGTGCGCGAACGCGAGCCACAGCCCGGGGAGCGGCGGGCGGCACCAGCAGATCGGCGGGCCGCCGGGATGCGCGCAGATCGCGGCCTCGACGACCCGTCCGGTGGCGTCCGCGATCTCGGAGGCGAACGCATGGAGGCTTCGGCGCTCCGGTTCGTCGATGCCGGGGCGCCACGCCTGGAGGAGGCACGTCACCTCGCGAGGGCGCGCGGCGAGCTGCGCGATCACGCGCGGCAAGGTCTCGACCGCGATGAAGCCCTCGTCTGCGGCGGGCGGCTCGAGGTCGCGCGTCATCCGCAGGAGCACGGTCGGGGAGAGCGCGGTGGGCTCGGTCCTCGCGATCGCGGCGATCTCCTCGGGCTCCGGCAAGCGGCCGAAGCGCTCGATCATGCGCTGTACGATGTTGCGCTCGGCCTCGCGCGTCGGCGTCGCGAAGTGGATGCACCGCACGCGCGCGCCGCGGGCGTGGGCTGCGCGCACCACGTCGCTGCGGGTGGCGCGGGTGACGTAGGTGTTGTCGAGGACGAGGCGCGTAGCGCCATCGCGCAGGCGATCGTCGAGGCGGCGCACGATCCCGCGGAGCGTGCCGCCGAGGGCGTCGCGGTTGAGGCGCTCGTAGCCCCGCGCGACGTACGCGGCAGCGGCGCGCGACTTCCCGGCGCCGGGCACGCCCATGAGGAGGACCACCTCAGCGCCGCTCGCGCTGCGCTGTGACGGCCGGCGCAGCGCGCCGAGCACGGGGAAGCGCGCATCGAGGACGCGCAGCTGCTCCTCGGAGAGCGCCAGCGCCTCCGCGCGCACCAGGCTCGCGACGGTCGCGGGCCGCCGCGCGCCGACGATCGGGACGATCGCGGGATGCACCGCGAGGAGGTACGCGAGCACCAGCTCCGCGGCGGTGGGATCCGCGGCGTGCGCCTTCCGCAGCTCGGCGAGGTCGCGGTCCCGCGCCAGGCGCGGCGCGCGCTCCGGTCCGCCGAGCGGCGCGTGCGCGAGGAGCTCGAGGCCGCGCCCCAGGCAGAAGGCGACGACGCCGCTCCGCAGCGCGAGGTCGTCGTACGCTCCGAGCGCCGTCTCCACCGCCGTGATCGGCGCGAGCGCGGCCACCTCCTCGAGCTGCTTGCGCGAGACGTTCGAGACGCCGATGCGGAGCGCGAGCCCTTCGGCGTGGACGCGCGCCAGCGCGCGCGCGGCGGTGGCGAGCGAGGTGCGCGGGTCGGGCGCGTGGAGCAGCAGGAGATCGGGCGGTCGACCGAGCGCCTCGACGCTCGCGCGCGCGTCGCTGCGGATCCGGCTCGCGCGTCCGTCGGGGATCCAGGCGCCGCCGTCGCGCCGCATGCCGCACTTCGTGATCACCCGCGGGCGAGGGCCGTCCCACGCGACCAGCGCGCGCGCGACGAGGCGCTCGTTGTGGCCCTCGTCACCGGCGTCGTGAGCGTAGGCGCGGGCGGTGTCGAGGGTGGAGAGGCCGGCGTCGAGCGCCGCGCGGAGCGTGGCGAGCGCGCGCTCGTCTTCACGATCCGCGTCGGTGGAGAGGCGCATGCATCCGAGGCCGATGCGCATGGCGTGCCTCCAGTCTACCCGGACCCAGCCCGGCGATCACCGGTCCAGGAGCGGGCGGCTCTCGACCCTCCCGCGGCCACTCATGGGCACGGCCGATGGTTCAGTCATCGGCGTTCGCGGAGGCCGGGTTGGGGTGTTCGCGGCGCCCCATGCCATCGCGCCCGATACCGGTCCCGCCCGCAGCCTGCGCCGCGTGGACGCGCTCGCCAGCACCAGCCGCGCCGGGATAGTGATCGCCGCTCCCGCTCCGGAGCCTCCCGTGGTACGCGTTCCCACGTGAAGATCCCTGCGAACGTGATGGCGAAGCCGGAGGCGGCGCGCGTGGCCTCCATCCTCGAGGGCCTCGACGAGAACGTGCCCGGCGCCGAGGTCTTCGAGGCGTTCGAGCAGCTCGACGATCTCCCGGCGGACGTCGTGCGGGCGGTGCTCGTCTCGGTCACCGGCCCCGCGCCGGACCCCGACCAGCTGGACGCGGCGACGCGGCGCGCGCACGGCTTCCCCGAGCTGCCGCTGGTGTTCCGGTGCACGAGCGCGCTGCGGCCGACGATGATCGGGGAGCTGAATCGGGTGGAGCAGGAGCAGCTCAAGGCGGCCGGCACGAGCTGGGACGGTCTCGACCTCCCGGCGAGCGCGCGCCTCGCGCAGAACGGCGGAGAGCCTTCGTTCGCGGGCAGCCTCGAGCTGAAGCGCTTCGCGTTCGACGACGGAGCGCCTGCGCTCGATGTGGTGCTCCATGGCGAGGGCAGCGGCGCGCTGTTCGACGCGGGAACGAGCCGGCTGGTGGGCGCGGTGGCGTACGGCGTGGTGGAGCTGAAGGACAAGGCGGCGCGGACGGGTCTCCAGAACGTGCTCGCGAGTCAGCCCGATCCGGCGGCGCTGGCGCGGGCCGAGGCGGCGCGCGCCAAGGCGGACGCGGCGGCGAAGGCCGCGGCGGAAGCACGGGCGAAGGCGGAAGCGAAGGCGGAGGCCGAGGCGCGCGCGAAGGCGAAGGCCGACGCGAAGGCGAAGGCCGAGGCGGATGCGGCGGCGTTCGCAGCGGCGCAGGTCTCCCTTTTCCCGGCGGAAGAGCCGACGACGCAGAAGCGCCTGAGGGTCGCGGCGAAGGCGGAGGCAGGTCCGAAGAAGCCGGCCCCCGCGAAGTCGGCGGCCGCGAAGGCGGAAGCTGCACCGAAGAAGGTGGCGGCCGCGAAGGCGGAAGCTGCACCGAAGAAGGCGGCGGTCGCGAAGGCGGAAGCTGCACCGAAGAAGGCGGCTGCTGCGAAGAAGGCGGCGGCACCGAAGAAGGCGGCGGCGGCGGCGGCTGCGAAGAAGGCGGCGGCACCGAAGAAGGCGGCGGCGGCTGCTGCGAAGAAGGCGGCGGCACCGAAGAAGGCGGCGGCTGCTGCGAAGAAGGCGGCGGCACCGAAGAAGGCGGCGGCGGCTGCGAAGAAGGCGGCGGCGGCTGCGAAGAAGGCGGCGGCTGCACCGAAGAAGGCGGCGGCTGCGAAGAAGGCGGCGGCACCGAAGAAGGCGGCGGCACCGAAGAAGGCGACCGCGAAGAAGGCAGCGGCTGCGCCGAAGAAGGTGGCGACCGCAAAGAAGCCCGCGGCGAAGAAGTCTCGCTGAGCATCGGAACGCCCACGGCCTTGCCCACCATGCGCGGCTCCGGTAGTCGGTGGCGGAAGGCGGCGTGGATCCCGGCCTGACCGCGAACGCCTACTGCCCGGCCACCGATGGCGCGCACCGGCACTCCCGCGCTGACGTTTGAACGTGGTCGCGCCGAGCAATCCGACAGCCTCGATCGCCGGCGCGACCGTGAAGCGCGTTCGGGCAACTGGACGAGGTCCTCGTCACGCTGGGCGCGGAGGAGGGAGGGGCGTGAGGTGCGCCGCGCAGGGGCCGCAGCAGTCCCGGCGATCGAAGCTCACGAAGCCGCGCATCTTCAAGGAGCAGTTCGGTGCGCGCTGACATCCGAGCAGCTGCGAGGCGCGCGCCGCAGGCAAGCCGCGCAGGGCTCAGCGCGCGATCTCGACGACCACGCTCCTCAGGAACGACGCCGCGGGGCCGAGCCACTTCGTCGGGCGCCGCTCGTCCGGGCCGTGCGCGCCGTGGCCCGCGCGGATCTCGTCGATCGAGGTCGGTGCGGCCGACACGCCGTAGGCGAGGATCCCGGAGCCGCGGAGATGGCGCGAATCGGTGGCGCCCGTCGACATCGACGTGGCCACCGCGGCGCGCGGGAACGCGGCGCGCGCGAGCCGCGCGATCGTCGCCGGAACCTCGCCGGTGATCGGGGATGCCGGTCCCACGCCGTCGTCGGCCTCGGGCTTCACCTCGATCTTCGGATCCGCGATCGTCTTCACGAGCGTGGCGAGGGTCTGCTCGCGCGTCTCATCGGGGAGGATGCGGCAGTTGACGACCGCCTCGGCCGACGTCGGGAGCACGTTGTCCTGCGGCGAGGCCTGCAGCATCGTCGTCACGCAGGTCGTGCGGAGCTGCGCGTTGAACTGCCGATCGTTCGCGAGCACCCGCTCGTCCTCCGGCGCGAGCCGTGGCGCGCTCTGCGCGGCGCGCTTCAGCGCGGCATCGAGCGGCGCCTTCTCCCACGTGCTCGCGGCCGCGAAGTAGCTCTTCACCTCGGGCAGCACGCGGGCGGGGAAGCGCAGCTCGCCGATCTTCACCACCGCGCGCGCGAGCGCGAGCGCCGGGTCGTCACCGATCTTCGGGATCGACGAGTGCCCGCCGCCCCCGCGCGCGACGATCCGGTAGCTCTGGTAGGTCTTCTCCGCGACGCCGATGCCGACCAGCGTAACGTCGGAGAAATCGGACGTGAGCGTCATCCCGCCGCCCTCGTTGAGCGCGACCTCGGCGTCGATCAGCTCGCGCCGGTTCCTCAGGAGCCACTGCACGCCCTCGACTCCGCCGGTCTCCTCGCCCGCCGTGAGCGCGAGGATCACGTCGCGCGTGAGCGGCGTCTTGCCGCGCGCGAGCTCCAGCACGATGGCCGCGAAGGCCGCCGCCATCGCCTTGTCGTCGGCGACGCCGCGGCCCCACAGGAAGCCGTCCTTTTCGGTGGCGGGGAAGGGCGGCACGGTCCACGGCTGGCCTTCCACGGGGACGACGTCGATGTGCGCGAGCAAGAGGAGCGGCTTCTTTGCCCCCGTGCCCTTGAGGCGCGCGATGAGGTTGCCGCGGCCCGGCGCCGACTCGACGATCTGCGCGGCGACGCCCGCGGTCTTGAAGCGCTCCGCGAGCGGCCGGAGGGCGTTCGTCTCGCCGCCGTGACTCGTGTCGACCGCGACGAGCTCGCCGTGGATGGCGCGGGCTTCCGCCTCGAGCGAGCCGGCGTACGCGGTGCTCGCGACCGCACCCCCTGGCGCCGCCGGGAGCATGGCCGAGCCCGAGCCCGTAGGCGGCGATAGCGGCGGGGCAGGAGGAGGAGCCCCGACCATCGGCGCCTCGCAGGCCGTGAGGACGAGAGCGAGGCCTGCGGCTCGGGCGAAGAGCGACCTGGAAACGTGGGTAAGGCCGTGCATTCCGGCACGATACCCGAGATATCCGAGGCAAATCGTCGTCGGCGCTTGCAAATTCGTGGTGCATCGCTATGGTCACCGAACTCACCGATACGTTTTCCGCTCGGAACGACGACGCTCTCTCTTTTTGGGACCGCGGAGCTCGCTGCAGACGGCAACGACTCGATGGCACGGGAAACTTCCCGTGACCCTCCCTCCGATCCCCCGGCTCGTTGGATGGCAGGTACTTGCGCTACTTCCCGAGCCGCGTCACGAATCGAGAACACTCATGGGCAATCGTCTCTACGTCGGAAACCTCTCTTTCAACGCCAACACGGACTCCGTCCGCGAGGCCTTCTCGCAGTTCGGCGAGATCACCGACGTTCACGTCGTGTCGGATCGCGAGACCGGCCAGTCGCGAGGCTTCGGCTTCGTCACCCTCGGCACCGCTGAAGCGGCGCAGAAGGCTATTCGCGAGATGAACGGCGCGCTCCTCGACGGTCGCGCGCTCAAGGTCAACGAGGCCGAAGAACGTCCGAACCGCGGCGGCGGCGGCGGCGGCGGCGGCGGCGGCGGTGGTGGCCGTGGCGGCGGCGGCGGTGGCGGCGGCCGCTGGTAGATAACCAGCGTCTGACGTCCAACGTCTGACGGAAGGAAGGCCGGTGACCGCAAGGTCCCGGCCTTCTTCTTCTTTTTGTCAGCCATCAGCGCAGCGGATGCCGCGCGCGCGTCCCGTCCGTCCCGTCCCGTCGTCAGCGCGTGGCACGGTTGCCGGGGGTCTTCTTCGGGGCGGCCGTCTTGCGGTAGCGGTTGCTGATCGCCTTCACCGCGAGCTCGAGATCCTCTTCTTCCGACTCCTGCGTGGCCGCGTTCACCGCGCCCGAGGGCGAGCCGCAGTAGCCGTCCCAGGCGCAGCGGCCGCGGTCGCCGCAGTCGCGATCGTGGCGGCAAGCCGTCCTCTGTACAGTGTAGGCGGGGCAGCCCGGGAAATCGGGCGGACAGTCTGCGGGATCGTGACAGCGCAGGATCGCCGCGTCGCCCGGGAGCGACTGCGGGCCGTCGGGCAGAGCCCCGACGATCGTCGCCACGTGCGGCCAGTCCTGCGACCCGCTTCCGCCCACGAGCTCGCCTTCGGCGTTCAGGACGACGAAGAAGTACCTCGTGTCGCCCGTGACGGTGCTGACCTCGCGGCAAGAGACCTCGCCCGACCAGGTCTGGCCGACGCGCGCCAGCTCGAGGTTCCGCCAGCCCCGCGAGCCCCACGTGCGGAAGAGCACGATCACGTGCTCGGCGCCGTCGGCCGCGGGCAGACGCACGCGCAGCGGCAAGGGCGTGAGGATCTCCTGGCGCGTGAGGTACTGGACCTCCGGCGTGGCGGGCCCCGGCTCGACGATCGCGCTCGGCGCGCAAGCCAGCGCGCCGCTTGCGCAACCGGCGGCGAGCAGCAGAGAGAGCAGAGCCTTGCGAATCAGCGAAGTCGGCATGAAGACCCCCAAAACGATGTCGAATGGCCAGTGAACCAGCGAACCGTCGGTACCATGGGCGCCGTCTCCGTGCGATTCGCTGGTGTCAATGGTACGAGCGCGTAGGTGAGACCAGAAAGACGCATCGCGTGACGAGCGCGTGGTTCTTCGCAGCGCCTCGCATTACAATCCGTGTCGAGGGCCT
>JAYTBL010000661.1:0-3514 GCA_043736975.1 Polyangiaceae bacterium | reverse complement strand
CGTGGAGCGTGCCGCCGGGATCGTCGGCGTCGTCGAGCGCCATCGTCATCAGCGCGAGGTTGCGCATGTGCGCGAGGTAGTAGTTGTTGCCCGCCCAGTAGACCGCCTCGCGATCGGCGAGCAGCTTGGGATCGTTGCGCAACCCCTTGGGCTCAGGGTGGTTCATGGTCGTGATCGCGGCGTTCTCGTTCTCCTCCGACCAGCGCAGGAACACCGTGCGGATCTTCGCCTTGTCGGCCGCGCTGAGCGTCGCGTAGATCCAGTCGACGGTGAGCGCGAAGCCCTCGCCCCACCAGCGCGACCGGTTCGACGTCGAGAACGTGGTGTCGCGGTATGGCTGGTTCGCCGCCACGCCCTTGGCGGCGGCGTCGATGACGGTCATCAGCAGCGTGCGCGCGCGCTTCGCGTCGTCGTTGCGCGTCGCCTCGTCAGCGTCGACCAGCGAGAGGAACGCGAAGAGCATCGCGTACGACTCGGCGGGGTAGGGCGAGTAGCTATAGGCCGAGCCGGTATCCTTGCCGGGGATGTTGCCGGCGTCCATGTCCTGGCGCGCCATCGTGGCGGCGGCGCCGAGGCCGCTCGCCCAGATCGGGTTCTCGGCCACCGCCCAGCTGCGCAGGCGCGGGATATCCGCGCTCGTGAGGAAGAGGCGCGGGTGCGCGGTGACGGGCGTGGGGTCGGGGCTCGTGAGGTCACACGTGTCCTCGGGGAACGGGACCGACCCTTCGGCGCCCACGCCGCCTTCGCCGCTGCCGCCCTCGCAGTCGGGGGAGTCGCAGGCGCCGGGCCCCGCTCCGTCGTCGTCTCCGCCGCAGGCGCCGAGCGCGGCGCCGCCGGCGAGGCTGGCGAGGCTGGCGAGTACGGCGAAGGCGGCCAGCGCGCCGGGCTTCGCGAGCTTCGCGAGCTTGAAGGGAGCGACGCCGAGCGCGGCGCGGGTCGGCGTGGTGCGCATGGGGCTAGTGTATATGTCGAGCAGGATGCACGAGGAGGAGATCGAGCTCGCGGGCCTGCGGGTCGTCGCGGTCGGCGATCCCGCCGAGGCGGAGCGCGTCGTGGTGCTTCTCCACGGTTTCCAGATGGAGCCGCTAGATCTCTCGCCTTTTGCGCACGCGCTCAAGACGCCGAGCTGGTTCCTGTTCCCGAGCGCGCCCCTCGCCGCGGAGCCGCGCGGCCGCGCGTGGTGGCACATCGACGCGAAGAAGCGCGAGCAGACGCTCCTGAACGGTCCGCGCGACTTCGCGGTCCAGCATCCGCCGGACCTGCCGGCGGCGCGCGCGCAGCTGGTCGCGCTCCTCGAGGCGCTGGCGCCGCGGGTCGGCAAGCGGCCGCTGGTGCTGGGCGGCTTCTCGCAGGGCGCGATGCTCGCGTGCGACTGCGTCCTGCGCTCGACGTTCCCGCTCGCGGCGCTGGCGCTCTTCTCGGGCTCGCGCATCGCCTTCGACGAGTGGGCGCCGCTCCTCGAACGGTCGCGCGACCGCCTGCGCGGCCTCCCGACGATGATCGCGCACGGCAAGACCGACGCGGACCTCGCGTTCACCGCGGGCGAGGCGCTCCGCGACGCGCTCGCGGCCGCCGGCGCGGACGTCACGTGGCAGCCGTTCGAACAGGGCCACGAGATCCCGCTGGTGGTATGGCGCACGTTCCGGAAGTTCCTGACGTCCCTCCGCGCGTGACGCTCTCGGGGGGCACATCGGAAGAGGCACGCAGCAAGTCGCGGACGTCATCCTCGCGGAGAGTGCGCGAGGTGCGTAGATCAAGACGAGGTCGCGAGTCGCTTGCGCAGCGCGGCGCCGGCCTCGGAGACGAACGCGCGTACCTTTGCGGGAGTGAAACGGCCCGCCGGGTGCACGATGTCAATGGGGTAGACCGGGTAGTCGAGGCGCGAGAGCACCGGCACGAGCCGCCCCGCCGCGACCTCGCGTGCGGCCTGGTCGGACGGCAGGTAGCTCAGGCCGAGCCCGGTCGAGGCCGCGGCGACCGCCGCGTCTGGCGTGTTGACCACGAGGCGTGGGCGGACGCACCGCTCGCACGAGCAAACCAATGGTCGTGTGACGGGCCAGACCGCCCACCGAGCTCGGCTCGCCATGCTTGCGAAGGTAGGCGGGGCTCGCCCAGATGCCGAACCTCACCTCGCCCACGCGCGTCGCGACCAGCGAGGAGTCGGGCAGAACGCCGAGCCGGACCCCCACGTCGACGCCCTCCTCGACCAGCAAGACCACGCGGTCGACGAGGACCAGCTCCACGTCGAGCTCCGCGTGCGCAGCGAGGAAAGGCCCGAGCAGGGGACGACATGCAACCGGCCGAACACCGTGGGCGCCGTGACCGCGAGCGAGCCGCGCGTTCGTCCTGCGCCGCCGACCTCGGTCCGGAGGAG
The DNA here is from genome assembly GCA_043736975.1 of Polyangiaceae bacterium. Taxonomy (GTDB): domain Bacteria; phylum Myxococcota_A; class Polyangia; order Polyangiales; family Polyangiaceae; genus Labilithrix. The sequence continues at coordinate 1,140 of JAYTBL010000661.1, read as the reverse complement.
GTCGTCGTGCGCGCCCACGACGCGCCGGCTCGCCTCGAGGTACTGCGCGCCGGCCGCGGTCAGGGAGACCGAGCGCGTCGTGCGGTTCAGGAGGCGCCTCCCGACGCTCTCCTCGAGCTCGGCGACGGCGCGCGTGATCGCCGCGGGGCTCTTGCGCAACCGGCGCGCGGCCTCGGCGAAGCTCGAACGCTCGGCGACGGCGACGAAGATGGCGAGGGTCTCGAGGCGGTCCACGTCTCTACTCTAGAGCGGCGGACGCGGAGCGAGCTCAACGAAGGAGACCGGCTGCCTCACTGTTGCGCGAGCGGAAAGAGTGTCGTTCGGTCTCGACCATTCCCCGGGCGGGCGTCGAGGCGCAAGTTGGAGGGGCGGGACGGACATGACCGGACCGACGAAGACCACCCTCGAGGAGCCGCCATGACCGCTTCACAGATCCGCCCCATCGTCCTGTACTGGGACACCCTCTCCGGCCACTCGCACCGGGTCCAGCTCTTGCTGTCGCTGCTCGGCCTCCAGGTCGAAGTACGTCAGGTGCAGTTGACCAGAGGCGAGCACAAGCAGCCCGCCTACCTCGAGAAGAAACCGCGCGGCCAGCTGCCCGCGATCGAAGACGGCGCGACGGTCCTCTTCGACTCGAACGCGATCCTCACCTACCTCGCGCTCACCTACGATCCGGCGCGCCGCTGGCTCCCCTCCGACCCGCTCGCCGCGTCGGAGATCGTGCGGCACCTCTCGGCCGCCGCCGGGCCGCTCAAGTTCGGGGCCGCCGACGCGCGCCTGGTCAACGTCTTCGGCGCGAAGCTCGATCTCCAGCGCGCGCAGCAGCTCGCCGAGCGGAGGGCGGCATCTCGCTCGAGCCGTACCCGAACCTCCGGGCGTGGCTGTCGCGAATCGAGGCGCTTCCTGGCTTCGTGCCCATGGCCCGCACGCCGGTCGGCTTGCAGGCAGCGTAGTCGGGCGTCGCGGAGAAAGGACGAGGGCGAGCGGAATGCCTGCAGCGAACGATGGCGTCGAGGGTTGGGACCTGGAAGCCTCGCCGTTTCACCCGGGCGAGCTCGCCGTCCAGGAGCGGCTCGGCGTCCGTGCGGGGATCGACGCGCAGGCTCGCCGTGTCGTGCGGCGCTTCTTGACCGAGCAGCA
>JAYTBL010000660.1:0-8614 GCA_043736975.1 Polyangiaceae bacterium | reverse complement strand
GGAGGCGGCTCATCACGGTGCCGATCGGGCAACCCATGATCTGAGCGATCTCCTCGTAGCTGAACTCTTCGACATCGCAGAGGATGACGGCGAGCTTGAAGTCGGTGGGCAGCGCGTCCAGCGCGCGGCGAACCTCACCCTCGACGATCGGCTGGAGGGCCTGCTGCTCCGGATCCCGGAGGTGGCGCATCGTGGAGGCGCTCACCCAGCCGTCGACCAGCGGATCGGCGTCGGGACCCTCGAGGACCGAGCGCTCCAGGCCGCCGCGACGGTACTTGTTGATGAATGTGTTCGTGAGGATGCGGAACAGCCACGCCTTCAGGTTGGTCCCGGCGTTGAACTGGTCCCGCGCTCGCATCGCCTTCAGGAGGGTGTCCTGGACGAGATCTTCCGCCTCGGAAGGGTTACGGGTGAGCTTGCACGCGACGGCGTAGAGCGCGTCGAGGTGGCCGACTGCCTCATCGGCGAAGCCGTCGACTTCCTTCTTCTTTTCGGTAGCGGAGGTCAAGCTCATCGGGGGCTTCAAGCCTTTCTCATCGGGTCAACACCGAGGTTAAGGCTGCTATTCCGGATATCTAGCACGACAATTTGACAGCGCCGCGCGCTACTCCTTCGGGGTACGGGCCTCGAGCTTGGCCTCGAGCTCCTCGATCCGCGCGTTGAGCCGCTTGATCTCCTGTTGAAGCTGCTGCCACGGGAGGATGCTCGGGAGCACCGCCTTCACGCGATCATCGATCTTGTGCTGCCAGTCCTCGAAGGTCTCCTTCGCCTGATCGACGAGGCTAGGCTTGTCGCCCGCTGCCGCGGCCGCGCCGTTCTCGACGACCATTTCCGCGGCGGTCTCGCCGGGCTTCGCGGCGTCGCCTTTGGCGCCGGGAATCAGCCGCCCGATGGGCCCCTCGCGGAGATCGCTGAGCACCTTCTCGGTGCGCTGGTGAATGAGCTCCTTGAGCGTCTGGAGCGGCACATTCCGGCTCGACGCCTTCTGCTTCTGTTCCTCGTAGATGATCTGCGCGAGGGTGACCTCGGTCAGATCTTCCTTCGTGTTGTTGTCGATGACCTGCACCTCTTCACTGGTGCGAACCATCTCGGCGATCTGGAGCAGCGTGACGTAGCGGCTGTCCTTGGTGTCGTAGAGCTTCCGGTTCGAGTACCGCTTGATGACGCGGCGCGGTCTTTCCGCTGAAGCCTGGGCAGACGCATCGGGGGAGGCGGTTTGGGGCTTGCTGTCCACGGGAGCTCCTGAAGGCTTAAGATACATCAACGCGGAGCGTCGAGGAGTCTTCTTGGACCGTTCACCTGCGCATCGCGAATGCCTGTCCCTCCGCGGCGTTACCGCCAGCTACACGGCGGGACCTCCCCACGAGCTCAGCGAGGTCGATCTGACCCTGCACGCCGGAGAGCTCGTCTGCGTGCTGGGGCCAAATGGCGCAGGGAAAACCACGCTGGTCCGGGTCGCCTCCGGACTTCTCGTGCCTTCGGTAGGGAAGGTCGAGCTTCTGGGTAAGGACCTCGGATCGCTGCCGCGCGCCGAGATCGCGCGCGGCCTTGCGGTCGTCGAGCAGCAACAGGAGCTCGCGATGGGATTCACGGTGAGGGAGGTGGTGACGATGGGGCGCGCCCCGCACCAGGGAGCGTGGATGCGGCCGTCCGCGGCCGACGCCGCGGTGATCGCCTCGGCGCTCACCCGCTGCGATCTCGACCAGCTCGCAGCGCGGCCCGCGCACGCGCTGAGCGGCGGGGAGCAGAAGCGCGTCGCCATCGCGCGCGCGCTCGCGCAGGAGCCGAAGGTGCTGCTGCTCGACGAGCCGGGCGCGTTCCTCGACGTGCGCCATCAGCTCGATCTCTACGAGCTGCTCGCGACCGAGGTGAAGGAGCGCGAGCTGGCGTGCCTCGTGGTCATGCACGATCTCAATGTCGCCGCGCAGTTCGCCGATCGCGTCGTGCTCATGAAGGACGGGCGCGTCGTCGCGTCGGGCGCGATCGAGGAGGTGATGACCTGGCAGACGCTGAAGACCACGTTCGACGCCGACCTCTATTGCGGCGTGAACGATCTCAACGGCTCGCGCTTCTTCCTGCCCGTCCGCAGGTAGCGGGGCACCCTCAGAGGACCTTGCGGAGCAGGCGTTCGAGCTCTGCCTCGCCCGTCACGCCGCTGCGCACCGCGACCACCTTGCCCTCCTTCGAGAGCACGACGAGCGTGGGCAGCCCATCGACGTGGTATTTGCGGCCGATCGCGTTGTCGGGATCGAGCAGGATGGGGAACGTGATCCCCTTGCGCGCCACGAGCGCGGGCGCGAGGACCTTGCCGTCCTTGTCGTCAGTATTGACGCCCAGCACCACCAGGCCATCGTTCTTGAAGCGACGGGCGATGCCGTTCACGATCGGTAGCTCCGCCTGACACGGGCCGCACCACGTCGCCCAGAAGTCGATGAGCACGGGGTGCCCGCGCAGCGAGCTGAGCGTGATGGTGGTCTGCGACGGGTCGGCGGCGTTCGCGACGACGCTCGCCGTGAAGTCCGGCCCCTCCTCGTCGGTGCTCTTTCCACAGCCGGCGGTCACGCGCGGGACGATCGCGAAGCCCGCGGCGAGCGCGAGCACGATCATCACCATGCGCGCGCTGTTCGACGAACCGCCCGGCGCCTTGTCCGCGGCGGCACTCGTCCGCACCGACTCGCTCATGCCCTCCGACATAGCACGAGGCGCCGCTTCACGCCTCTGCGCCACCCACATCGTGCTCCGAGGCGGCTACTCGACGGTCTCGACGCCTTGCTTGAGCGCCCGCTCGCGAGCCTCCTTCGCGGCGGCGGCGATGGACAGGATCTTCAGGCCGGGGAGGCGCAGCACGAAGCGCGCGCCTCCCAGCCGGCGGCTCGCGGTCGCCTCGATCTCGCCACCGTGCTCGACGACGACCTTCTTCACGATCGCGAGGCCGAGGCCCGTGCCGTCGGACTTGGTCGTGAAGTAGGGATCGAAGATGCGGCCGCGGACGGAGTCGGCGATGCCCGGGCCGTCGTCCTCGACCACGATGCGCGCGCCGTCACCCTCGCGCTCCGCGCTGACCACGACGTGACCGAGGACGCCGCCCTCATTCTCAGCGTGGTTGGGTGAGGACTTGCGCATGCGCGCGTCGCGGATCGCTTGCACGCCGTTGCGCACCAGGTTCACGAGGACACGGCGGAGCATCTGACGATCGACGGCGACGGTGATGGTCTCGTCCGGGACCTCCCAGCGGATCTCCACGTTCTGACCGATCGGCTCGTTGTCGGGCGAGCCCTCGCCGAGCGACGGATCCTCGAGGTGGCCCAGCGAGCTCTCGCAGTCGCGCAGGAAATCCGAGAGGCTGGCGGGCGCGAGCTCGGCGTGCGGAAGGCGCGCGAACTCGGAGAAGTTGCCGACGAGGCGGCGCAGCGTTCCCACCTCCTCCTCGACGATCTCGAGGGTGGTGTCGAGCAGCTGCCGGTAGCGCGGGTCGTCGCCGCCGTACTTTTTGTGGCACTCCTGGACCGCCAGCTGGATGGGCGTGAGCGGGTTCTTGATCTCGTGCGCGAGGCGCTGCGCCATGTCCTGCCACGCGCCGACGCGCTGCAGGAACTCGATGCGCGCGCGTGACTGCGCCATCTCCGCGATCATGCGGTTGAAGGTGCGCGCGAGATCGGTGAGCTCGTCGGTCCCGGTGACCGGGACGCGCACCGAGAGATCGCCTTGGGCTACCACGTTGATGGCGGCGCCGAGGCGGTTGATGCGCTTCGTGAGGCCACGCGCGAGCGCCGCGCCGAGCACGATCGTCATGAGCGCCGTGATCCCGAGCAGCAGCGCGAAGACGCGAAGGTAACCCTGGTAGAGCTCGACGCGAGAGGCCTCGAGCTGGTGGTAGCGGCCCACCACCACGCCCGCGCTCTCGAGCTCGTCGAGCCGCTTGCGCGACACCGCGAAGGTGGCGACGAGCATCGGCGCATCGGGATCGTCGGTGAGCGGTCGGCGCACCTCGAGGCTGCGCTCGGTGGCGCTATCGACCGGTCGCCCGCGATCGCGGCGCGACATGACCTGACCCGTCGCATCCTCCACGGCGAGCGCGGCGAGCTCGGGGAAATGCGGGAAGAGCGCGTCGATCTCCGACTCGAGCGTCTCGATGTTCTTCTTGCGCGCCGCCTCGCGCAGCACGGGATCGGCGGCGATGGCGACGGTCTGGTGCTTCAGGTCGTCTTTGACGGCCTTGACGTAGTCCTTGTAGACGTCGACGCCGCGATCGAGCTGCTCGCCGATCTCGGGATTGAACCAGATCGCCGAGGCCTGGCGGAACATCGACGTAGCGAGGTAGAGCGCCGCCGCGAGCGGCACCATCGTCGAGATCAGGATGACCACCGCGAGGCGGCGTTCGGTCTTGCCGCCGAGGCGCTGCAGCCACCCCCGCAGCCAGCTCACGGCCCCCACCACAGGAGCTCGAAGCTGCGCACCTCGCCGTTCTGCGAGAGGAGCACCTCGAGCTTCTCGTCGCCGGAGCGACGAAGGATGGGCTCGGGGAACTTGTCGCAAGGCCAGAACGCCGACTTCTCGAAGCCCGATTTTCCGAGCCACAGCGCATGCAGACCGTGCTCGTTGTGGCCGTGCAAGACCAGCATGCGCCCGCCGCCGACCATCAGGAAATTCAGGTGCTCGAAGCGGAGCTCCTCGAATCGCTCGGGGCTCGGGAAGTCCTCACCGACGTCACGCAGCTCGGGCAGGTGTGCCTTGATGTACTTGTAGAACGAGTCGTAGCGCGGGCGCTTGAGGCGCGGCAGGTTGCGATCCATCGGCGCCAGGACAGCGAGCTCCTCGGGCTTGGCGCACGGCACCTCCACGTGGGCGCGGTAGCGGTCGGCGAGCGACGAAGGCTCCTCGTCGGCCAGGGACTTGAGCAGCCAGTGGAACACCGGCAGCTCGCCCTCGCCGAGGCGGGACTTCAGCTGCACGAGGCTCTCCCAGAGAGGGTTGCGCACTGCCCACACCCCTCCGTGCGAGCGTACGATGCACGCGCCCACGTACGAGGCGCCGTGCACCACGAGGTTGAAGAGCGCGTTGTCCGCTGTGCCCTGCTGGCCCTTTTCGATCAAGCGATCGCGCCGCGCCTTGGTGAGCGCGGCGGAGAGCCGGTGGACGCTGGCGTCGGTGAAGTCGAGCGCGAGCTCTCCCTCGGGGAGGCCGAGCACGATCGGCGCATTCGCCGCGAAGACCGCCGCCGCTTCGCCGACGTGCGCGAGCAGCGCGGGGTTCTTGGCGGGGTTCGAGTCGGTGGTGCGCGCGCGCCCGAGATCGCTTCGCGCCTCCTCCGGATAGAGCGGCAGGAAGATCTCGCGAAACAGCGACTCAGCCGTGATGGTCATGCGACGTCAGCTCGCCGCGGCTGCGGCGAGCACGACGAAAATGAGGACGAAGAAGCCGATGGCCATGAGCGCGAAGCCGACGATCGCGCAGACGATCTGCACCATGAACGCGCTGCCCATCTTGTCGAGGGCTTGCATCATGTGCATGAGGTCGTTGCCCTGCGTCTGCACGACCTGCTTCAGCGAGTTGCCGACGCCCATGAACGTGATGCCGACCACGACCGCGACGACGCCAGTGGGCAGGTTGGTGGCGAGCAGCGGGTTTGCGACCGCGAAGCAGCTCATCAAGCACTGGAGGACGCCGAGGACGGTGGAGATGATGCCCCACAGCTTCGCGCGCGAAGCCGCGCGGTCGATGATCGCGTTCTCGTTGTCGTTGAACTCGTAGACGCCGTACGAGCCGCCGCCCATCATGCCGGGCGGCTGCTGCTGCGGCGCGCCGTAGGGGTTCTGCGGGAACCCCATGCTGGGAGGTCCGAAGCCTGCGGGCGGCGGCTGACCGTAGCCACCGCTGCCTGGCGGCGGCGCTCCGTATCCTTGTCCGCCCCCGGACGGGGGCTGCCATCCACCCTGCATGACCAACGCCCTCCTGAGCGGAGAAGTAGACCACGGCGACCTCGCTTCGACAATCTGCGTGCGCGTGCGGTAGATTCGGCGCGTGCTGACGCCGGACGTTCGATTCGAAGGCTGGACCACCGAGACGTGGACGCGCTTCCTCGATCTCTGGAAGCCGCGCGCCACGCCCGATCGCGAGTCGACACGTCCGCGTGGCGGAGTCATCGCGGTGCACGAGGACGGCAAGCTGCGCAAGCTCGTCCACACGCATCACGGTCGGCTCGATCCAAACGGGGCCTGGCCGATGCCGCTGCCCGAGCTCGCCGAGCTGCATCACGCGAGCTGGGCGCTCTCGGCTCGCGCGGGGGCGCTCGAAGACATCATGGAGCGCCTCGGCGCGCGCATGCAGCGCCACGACGATCTCACCGCACAGGCTCTGCTGGTGGTGCAGATCGTGCGCGAGATGATCCAGGAGGGCGCCGTCGAGCGCTGGCCGAAGCGCCTCCAGGGCGTACCCGCGCCCAGCGAGGCGATGGTGCAACGCGCGCTCGATGCCGTCTGCCCCGACGGCCACGCGATGGTGCTCGGCCTCTTCCGCGGTGGCGATCTGTGGACGGCGGGCGTCGCGCGGCGCCGCGGGCAGGGCTTCGACGTGCTCGCTGGTCCGGAAGAGCTGCGCCCGCGCATCGGGCTGCTCTCCGGCGACTGGCGCCGCGACTATCGGCACCTCGCGCGCGCCGTGGAGGAGGAATACGCGCCGGTCGCGATGGGCTGCTTCGCCGAGGTCGATCGCTTCCGCGAGCTCCAGGTCGATGCGCGCCCCGGCGCTTGGGGGCGTGCCTCGGTGGTGCGCGATCTCATCCTCTCGCCGATCCCGGTAGGCGTCCGCCTCGCGCTCGGCGCGGACGGCGCGCGCTTCGCATTCGAGAGCTTCCGCACGATGGTCGGCAAGAGCGACTCGCTGCGCCGCTTCGAGCCCCTCATGGCGCGCGCGCGGTCTCGTCTGGCGCGCGTTGCCGGCGACAAGGACGTCTCGGCCACGCTCGGCTTCGACCCGCTCGCGGTGCTGCGCGCGCTACTCCGGCGCTGAGTCGGCGGGCGCGTCGGCCACCGCCGCGTCGGGGCTCGGCTGCGTGGTTCCGCCGTCCGAGAGGCACGTGTCGTTGCGGCCGAGCGCCGCGAGCGCGAGCGCGCACTTCGGATCGGAGCCCGAAACGTCCCAGTCGGGCGCGGGGTAGGGCGGGCACTCGGTGGAAACGTAGATCGCGCGGCCGCCCTCGGCGCGCGGCTGGATGAGGCACACCGCGAAACAGGTGCCGGGATCGCCGCCCGACACGACATCGATGCTCGAGGAGGTGGCCACGCAGTCCCGCGCCTCGAGGTACAGCCGCCCCACGTAGACGTGCGTCCCGTCGCCCTTGCACGACGAAAGGTGCATCATGCACGTGAAGACCGAGAGCGCGGACGCTGTGGAGAACGCCGCCGCGCCCCTGCTCCGCATCACGTGGGAGGCTCGACGACGCGGATGTGCAGCTCCTTGAGCTGGCTCGGGTCGACCTTGTTCGGGGCGTCGGTCATCTGATCGGTGCCCTTCTGCGTCTTGGGGAAGGGGATGACGTCGCGCAGGCTCTGCGCGCCCGAGAGGAGCATCGCCAGGCGGTCCATGCCGACCGCGATGCCTCCGTGGGGCGGCGCGCCGAAGCGGAGCGCGTCGAGCAGGAAGCCGAACTTCTCGCGGGCGTCCTCGTCGGCGATGCCGAGCGCGCGGAAGACCTTCGCCTGGATCTCGGGATCGTGGAGGCGGATCGAGCCGCCGCCGATCTCGAAGCCGTTGAGCACCAGGTCGTAGCGGTAGCAGAGGACCTTGCCCGGATCCTTGTCGAGCATCTCGACGCAGTCGTCGTGGGGGCGGGTGAACGCATGGTGCGCGGCGGCCCAGGTCTTGAGGTCCTCGTCGTACTCGAAGAGCGGCGGGTTGATGACCCAAAGGAACTCGAACTTTCCGCCGTGGCCGGTCTCGGGGATGAGCGCGAGCTTCTTCGCGAGGTGCACGCGGAGGTTCGCCATGACCGTCTGCACGACGGACTCCTTGCCGAACTGGAAGAAGAGCAAATCCCCTTCCTTTGCGCCCGCGCGTTCGTTGATGGCGATGCGGAGCTCGGGGGTGACGGTCTTGCCGAGCGGCGACTGCGCCCAGTTGCCGGTGGCGTCGATCTTCGCGCGCGCCAGGCCCTTCGAGCCCATGCCCTTGACGAACTCCTCCAGCTTGTCGAGCTCGGCGCGCGACAGCTTCGCCGCGTGCTCGGCGGGGATGCGCATCGCCTTCACGATCTCGCTCGGGAGATCCTTGCGGTAGGTGCCGCTCGTGAACTTCTCGGCGATGGCCGCGAAGAACGGGATCCCGCCGCCGGCGTGGTCGATCACGAGATCGGTCACGTCGGCGTGGGGCATGCCGAAGCGCAGGTCCGGCTTGTCGTTGCCGTACGCGTTCATCGAGTCGTAGAACGGCATCTGCGGGAACCGCCCCGACGGGTACTTCTCGTGGAGGTCCATGCCCAGGACCTCCTTCCACACCTTGAAGATCATGCCTTCCATGATCTTGAAGATGTCGTCCTGGTTCACGAACGACATCTCGACGTCGATCTGCGTGAACTCGGGCTGGCGATCGACGCGCAGCGCCTCGTCGCGGAAGCACT
>JAYTBL010000659.1:0-3530 GCA_043736975.1 Polyangiaceae bacterium | reverse complement strand
ACGTGCTGACGCGCGTCGCACTGGACGAGCTGAGCCACGAGGACGTCCGGGCCTGGGTGGTCCAGCGAATGCTGCCCTTCGGCGGCTGAAGCATTTGGTAGGCTCGGCAGCAATGCGGATCTCGACGCTCCTCGGAGGCATGCTAGCCCTCCTCTTCGTCTCCGGCTGTGGCGCTTCGACCAGGCGTTTCGCGCTGAAGGCGCCGCTCCTGCGCGACACCGACGTCGATCCCGTCTACGTCCCCTGCCACGAGGAAGAGGACGACAAGGACAAGACCAAGAAGAAGAAGAAGATCTGCACGCCCGAGCCCTACGAGTCGCCCTTCGCGTGGGACGGCGCGAACCAGATCGTCTTCCGCCCACTGGCGCGCGTCTTCGCCGTCGACCCTGCGGGCGAGTCGCTCAACGTGAACGCGTTCGACGAGGTCGCCGACTCCGCCTGGTTCACGAACCGCATGGGCGCCGTGCCCTACGGCGCCTTCGAGCTGTCGCGCGGCTTCTGCGACAAGGAGCTCGACGGCGAGAGCGCGCCGGACGGCGCCTGGCCGATCGATCAGGGCAAGCCGAACGGCGCCAACCCTGGCTTCCGCGTGAACGTCCCCGGCGCCGGCAAGTTCATGCTCAAGTCCGACCCGCAGGGCGAGGGCGAGCGGGCCACCGGCGCGACATCGATCGCCGCGCGCATGTACTACGCCCTCGGCTGGTGGTCGCCGTGCGACTCGGTCGTCTACTTCAAGCCCAGCGCGCTGAAGCTGAAGCCGGGCCTCAAGGTCACCGACAACAGCGGCGTCACACGCGACTTCGACGAGAAGATGCTGCACAAGATCCTCGACGGCGCGCAGCACCGCGGCGAGCTCGTGCGCATGGTCGCCTCGAAGTGGCTGCCGGGCCGCACGCTCGGGCCCTTCACCTACGACGGCAAGCGCAAGGACGACCCAAACGACGTCATCGCCCATGAGGATCGCCGCGATCTCCGAGGCGCGCGCGTGCTCGCCGCCTGGCTGAACCACTTCGACTCGCGCGAGCAGAACTCGATGGATACCTGGATGTCCCTCGACGCGAAGAACGCCGACTCTGCGCCCGGCCACGTGCGCCACTGGTACATCGACCTCGGCGACTGCTTCGGGAGCCAGTGGGCCGAGGACCAGATCTCGCGGCGCCTCGGCTTCTCCTACTACCTGGACCTCCAGCACGTCAGCGAGAACTTCATCACCGCCGGCGCCATCGTCCGCCCGTGGGAGCGCGCGGTCCGCAAGGGAACCTTCGGCTACTTCTCCGTTCGCGACTTCGAGCCCGACGTCTGGAAGGGCGGGTACCCGAACCCCGCTTTCCAGCGGATGAAGGAGCACGACGCCGCGTGGGCCACGCGCAAGATCGCGCGCTTCCGCGACGAGCACGTCGTCGCGGCGGTGAAGATCGGCAAGTACACCGATCCCGAGGACACCGACTTCCTGAGCAAGACGCTCATCCAGCGCCGCGACATCATCCTGAAGCGCTACTTCGCGAAGCTCTCGCCCGTCGGCGAGATGAAGACCAACGAGGCCGGCGAGCTCTGCGGCACCGATCTCGCGCGCTACTCCGGCGTCTTCGACGACGCTTCGTTCCGCTACGTCGCGAAGGTGTACACCGGCGGCTCGTTCGCCGCCGCGGGCGACGCGCCGGTGCGCGCGGAGAAGGACGGCAACCTCTGCGTGACCGTCCCGCACCGCGCGACCGACGGCGGCACGGCCGACAACGACGCTTCGCGTTACGTCGTCGTCGACCTCGCCAACGGCCAGGCCCCCGGTCTCCTGCGCGCGCATCTCTATGATCTCGGACCGAAGAAGGGCTTCGTGCTGGTCGGCATCGAGCGCCCATGGGGCCACAGCCCGCCTGGCTGATGACGCACGCGGTGGGGTGTCCATGCCCGCGGTGGATCGCTGGCGACCTTGGTCCACCCACAGCCAGTTGAAATCATGTTTGTTTAGGTCACCCTGAAGGCATGTCCCTCTCGACCCGACATGTGCGTCCGCAGTTCCTCGTGCTCGGCGCCCTCCTCGGCGTGGTCGGTTGGCTCGGCTGCGCGACGAGCAACGGCGACCCGACCGACGACGTCGTGCCGACGCCGTCGCCGACCACGAGGACGCCGTCGACGAGCCCCGACGACGGTGATCGCCCCGCGTTCGAAGCGGGCTTCGCGGAGGACGCGGCGAATCCGGACAACGCGCCCGACGGCGGCGACACGTGTGCCGACAAGAACGATCCTGGCTCGTCGGAGAACACCGCGCAGGTGTTGCCCGACACGAACGACGCGCAGAACGCTCCCCTCACCGTGAGCGGCGTGTTGAACGGTCCGGTGGACACCGACTTCTACAAGCTGAACGTCGCGGACACCTTCGGTCACTTGCTCGAGCCCGACACGCAGCTCAAGACCAGCGGCGTCGAGATGTGCGTCTTCGTGAAGTGCCCGAGCGGCAACTCTTCCAACGTGACGTGCAGCGGCGGCGCCGTCCCGAAGAAGAGCGAGATCGGGACCGACGGCTGCTGCGCGACCGGCGCCTCGGCCGCGACGCCGACCTGGAACTGCAGCGGCACCAACGACGGTGCGGTGCTCTTCTTCCGGGTCAAGCAGACGGCGAACAAGTGCTCGCCGTACTCTTTCACCTACGCGTTCTGAGGCCAGGGGGGTGTTTCCCCGCGGACTGTCGTAACAGTGTCGTAGCCGCGATCTCCACATGAGCCCCCGATCCAAGAACCACCAGCGCCTTCTCCTCAGCCTTCTCGCCATGCTTCCGCTCGCAGCCCATGCGGCGTGCGCGTCGAGCAATGGAGAGGCCATCGGCAGCCAGACGTTCGACGCTTCCCCGCTCGATCCCGGCCAGAACCCGGGCGACCCCGACGGCAGCATCGCGCTGCCCGACGGCGCGCCCCCGCCCGACGGCGCGCCGCCGGTCGACGCCGGCGTGGACGCGAAGCCCGACGCTGCCAACAGCGCTCCCGTGCAGATCAACGAGATCTACGTCGACAACCAGTTCCTGCGCGGCGATGCGACCGAATACATCGAGCTCCGCGGTGCCATGGGCGTCCCCGTCGACGACCTGAAGCTCCGGATCCTCTACGCGAACGGCCAGGTGAGGTACGAGGTCGTGGTCGGGAACGCCGGCGAGAAGTTCGGCGCGAACGGGCTATGGGTGGTGGGCGGCGATCAAACGTTCAGGCTGAACGTGCTCGACCACGTCGATCGCGTGGTCAGCACCGCAAACTGGGGGCTCGACGATCGCGGAGCGATCCAGCTCCTGCGCGGCAGCGTGCTGCTCGACGTCGTCGGCTACGGCGACAACCCCGACGCCGGTCCGGTCGCGCCTCCCGCCACGCCGCCGACCGCGACCAGCGAGGGCGCGATCGCGCGCGCCGCGGCCCAGCCGCCCTTGATGAAAGCGCCCGCGAGGTCGATCGGGCGCAAGACGGGCGCCGCCGACACGAACGTGAACGGCGCCGACTTCTGCGCCATGGTTGCAAGCCCCGGCTTCGCCCAGAAGCCCTGCGAATGAC
>JAYTBL010000658.1:0-3535 GCA_043736975.1 Polyangiaceae bacterium | reverse complement strand
AGCTGACTACTCTCGTGGCGGTGATCTTCGTGTCGCACCGCGCGCGGCGCATCACCGTCGTCGAGCGAACGAAGGATGCGTGGACCGAGCGCGACTTTCGGGGCGGCGAAATGGTTCTCATCGATGCCTCCAAGATCTCGTTCGCGGTCGACGACGTCTACGACGGCATCGTTCTCGACTCGCGCTGACGCGCTGACGCCCTGAAACGAGCGTCCGACGATGCTCGGCTACGCCACAAGGCAGAAATCAAGACCAAGGCCGCAACCAAGCACGGCGTCGCGCCCGCGCCGGTCCCGTGACGGAGAGTGACACCCCGGAGGGGAGGGAGTTACTTGGTGGTCGGCGCGCCGGGCTTCGCGGGCGGCGCGCTGGTCGAGCCGCTACGTGACACGCGCCGAGCTCCCGCCGGAGACTTCGCTGACGTCCCCGTCGCGGACGTACATGCTCGACGTCCTCTGGGAGCGGCGGTGGCCCGGCGCCATCTCGCCAGCGGAGGTCCCGGGCTGAGGCGAATAGGTCGCGCAAGCGGTCAAGGCGAAAGCCGAGAGAAGACGTAACGCGCGTTTCATGACGATCGCCGGACAAGGTTCCGGTCCCAGCGGGACGCCGACCAATCGGGGAGCGCTAGCGCACGGCCGCGAGGCCGTAGGGCTGCGCTTTGTGCGCCGCCGAGCTCACGCCGATGCAGATCTGCGCGGTGCCGGCGGCGACGCTGACCACGACTCCGCGCGCGCTCTGCACGAAGGGAACGCATTTGCCGGCGGAGAAGACGCCGAACGTCGCAGCCGCGTCGCCGTCGCCGCCCAGCAGGAGGGAGGTCCTGCCGACGGTGGCAGCGTAGAGGAACCAGTCGAGGTCGTCGGCCGTCCCGAGCTTGCCGCAGGCCGTGGTCTTGAACGCCGTGGCGCTACCGACCACGTTGTTCGGCTCGGACTCGGTGATCGCGCAGGCGGAGGGCGGCGGAGGCGGAGGTGGAGGCGCGGCGGCCTGCGCCGCGATGCGTCCCCTCAACCAGTCGGCGAGCAGATCGACGCGCGCGAGGACCTCGGTGTTGCCGCCGAGGCCGGAGTTCACGGCGACGATGGTCTGCGTGGCCCCGAGGAACACCGGGCCGCCCGAGTCGCCGTGCTCGATCACGCCCTCGGCCGCGTAGTCGAACGGGAAGCCCACCGCGAGCCCGCTCCGCAGCGTGATCGGCGCCGAATAGATCTCGTTCGTGACCGCGGCGTTGCGGATGCGCCCCACGTCGATCGCCGCCGCGCCTATCGCCGCGCTCTGCGTGGCGAGCGTCGGGTAGCTGGGCAGCACGATGGGGTCGGTCAGGTAGACGAGGCCGAGATCGTGATGCAGCGGGTTCACCGTCGTCGCGCCGTTCTCCTTCCAGTCGTAGGTCTCGCCCTTCGTGGACGTGCGCAGGCTGCCGTTCGCCATCACCTCCCACGCCACCATGCCGTCGACGCAGTGCCCGGCGGTGAGCACCACCCTGGGCGCGATGACCGTCGCGGTACACGCATACGATGCGCCGGTCGCCGCGCGCATGTTGAGCAGCGCCGCGGCGGGATAGGCCATGGTCTTGACGCCACCGACGATGGGCGCGACGTCCAGGGCGACGCGCTCGGCGTCGACCGCGTCGTCGTCGGTCGTCTCCGCGGCGCAGCCATGGGCCGCGATCATCGCGCACGCGCCGACACAGAACAGGGCCTTGTTCATTCGAGACTCTCCTTCGGTGGCCCGGCTGACTCGGTGAGTCCCGTGGCTTTGCGTCCCCCGCTCGCGCGAGGTTTGCCGTTTCGTGGGTCACAGCGCGCGCAAGAATGCGAGCGGCATCGAACGAACGGCCGCCCGGCCCCGGGGTTAAGGCCCTGGGCGCTCATGACGGAAGTTCCGTGGCGATTCTCCCGGACCGCATGAAGTACGCCGCTGCGGGTCGCGCGAAGCACCGGGAAAGACCCGTTCCTATCATCAGCAGACCGTGCCTATTTACAGCCCCTCAGAACGGCGACACCCGAGTCTGAAGTCAAGGCTCGCAGTCGAGCACGCGCACCTGGTCACCCACGACCTGGTAGAGGACGAGCCTTCGGTCCTCGATGCCGCGAGCATCGCCCGCGTGGCCGCGGCGCATCGCCCGGCGGTGAAGCTCGCGTGCTGGGATCGCTACGAGCCGGGCATCGGGCACGGAGTGCAGGCGAGCGTCACGGTGATGGCGACGGTCGGGACCGACGGCCTAGTAGAGTCAGCGTCGAGCACAGGCACCGATCCGAAGCTCGCCCGGTGCGTGGAGGATCAGGTGCGGACCTGGCGCTTCCCTACCCCCGACCACGGCGGCAACGCGGTGAGCGTGAGTATCCCCTTCGAACTCATACGGAAGTAGGTACGATCGGAGGTCCATGAAGCGTCAACTCGCGTGCGTCGCGGCGTCGTCCGCGCTGTTGCTCTCGCTGTACGCGTGCTCCTCGGACAGCGACGGCGGCGGTGCCGCAGACGCCGGCGCAGATCCCGGCGAGGGCGGGAGCCGCGGCGGCGACGGCGCGCCCCTGCCCGACGGCGCGCTCGCCGACGGTCAGGTGATTTCGGACGGCGGCGGCGACAGCGCGCTCGCCGACGCGAGGATCGACGCACCGGTGGATGCTGGCCCGCCCGCTGTGCGCTTCATCGGGCGCTTCGACACGGCGCCGGCCGCCGGCCCGAAGGTCGCGTATCCCGGCGCCAGCATCGTGGCGCGGTTCATGGGCACGGAGGTGAAGGCCACGTTCGAGGACGTGGCGCTGTTCAGTCCGGAGACCGGAGCGAATCGCTGGGAGGTGTCGATCGACGGCACGCCGACGACGACCCTCCAGCTCGACCGGACGCAGCCCACCACGTACACGCTCGCGACGGCGCTCCCGAACGCTGCGCACACCGTGGAGCTCTACAAGCTCACCGAGGGAAGCGTCGGCACCTCGCAGTTCGAGGGCTTCGACTTCAGCGGCGGCACGCTCCTGCCCCCGCCGCTGCCCGCGACCCGCCACCTGCAGTTCCTCGGCGACTCGGCTTCGAACGGCTACGGCATCGAGGGCGTCGCGCCGTGCAGCTTCACGGCCGCCACCGAGAACGAGCGGAAGGCCTATCCCGCGCTGACCGCGAAGGACCTGCTCGCCGATCACCACAGCGTCATCGCCTCGGGCAAGGGCATCGTCCAGAACTACACGCGGCCCCCGGTGGACACGGACTTCTTCGGCGTGATCTACCAGCGCACGAACGTCGCGACGTTCGTCGGCGTCACACCGAGCGCGCTCTGGGACTACACGCGCTACAGCCCGGATGTCGTGTGGATCACGCTCGGCGGCAACGACTACGACAAGCCGACGCCGGATCCGACCGGCGCCCCCGCGCTCGCGACGTTCCAGGCGAAGTACGAGGAGCTCGTCGCGACCGTCCGCACCCAGCATCCGAGCGCGCACGTCTTCTGCGCGGTGGCGCCGTCACTGAACGACACCTACCCCGCAGGCTACAACGCGTACTCCAACGTGAAGGCCGGCGTGAAGGGCGTCGTCGC
>JAYTBL010000657.1:0-8667 GCA_043736975.1 Polyangiaceae bacterium | reverse complement strand
GGCCGGTGCCCATCGCGAGCACGAGCCGGCCCGTGCGCTCGGGCACCGGCCAGTGAGTCGGGACCGCGCCCAGGAACACGTAGTCCATCGCCGGCGCCGTCACCGTCGCGATGAGGGCGATGGCGGTGGCGATGGGCCAGGCCGCGCGGACGTTGCCCTCCGGCGGCGGGCCGTACGCCCAGAGCGGATCGCACTTGGGGAGCGACAGGTAGCCGCCGCTGAGGAAAGCGCCCCAGAAGAAGCCGATGAGTCCGGGCCCGATCATGCGCACGCCGGGCGATTCGGACTGCTTGAGCTGGGCGATGCTCAGGTACTCGCTGCCCACGAACCCGAGGGCCATGGTGCCCGTGTACATCCAGTCGAAATCGGAGGCCTGCTTGCAAAGCTCGATCTCGCGCGGCTGACGCGGCCGATAATCCGCCGCCGCGTACACGTACGCGGGCGGATCGGCAGGCAGCGCTTGCGCGCTCGCAGCGCTCGAGTCGGGAGGCAGGGACCCGTCCAAGGCGTCGCGACGCTACCACGGCTTTACGCGCGTGGGAAAAACGGCAAGGCTACGGCCATGACCGTCCCGGCCAACATCTTCCGCGAATACGACATCCGAGGCGTCGCCGAGCGCGATCTGTCCGACGACCTGGCGGAGGCGGTGGGCCGTGGACTCGGGGAGATGCTGGCGGTCGAGGCCGGGGGCACGAAGAAGCCGCCGCGGCTGGCGGTGGGCCGTGACTGCCGCCTTTCGAGCGAGCGCCTCTTCACGGCGCTCGTGCGTGGCCTCACCAAGGCGGGCGTCCACGTCGTGGAGATCGGCGTCGGGCCCACGCCGATGCTGTACTTCGCGGTCTACGAGCTAGGCACCGACGGCGGCATCCAGATCACCGGAAGCCACAACCCGGGCGACGAGAACGGCTTCAAGATGATGCGCGGCAAGGCCAGCTTCTACGGCGCCGACATCCAGAAGCTGTTCGAGAAGATCGTGGCTGCGGACTACGGCGAGGAGGCGGCGCCCGGCGCGGGCAAGGTCGAGAGCCTCGACGTGCAGGACGCGTACGTCGCGACCATGAAGGAGCGCTTCGACTTCGGAGGCTCGAACCTCGTCTTCTCGCTCGACGCCGGCAACGGCTCGGGCGGACCGCTCGGCATGCGGGTGATGAAGGCGCTCGGCCTCTCGCCGGACCCGCTCTTCTGCGAGATGGACGGCACGTTCCCCAACCATCATCCCGATCCCACGGTGGAGAAGAACCTTGCGGCGCTGGTCGCGCGCGTGAAGGAGACCAAGGCGCGGGTCGGCATCGCGTACGACGGCGACGCGGATCGCATCGGCGCGGTCGACGCCGACGGCAACGTGATCTGGGGCGACAAGCTCCTCATCTTGTTCGCGCGCGGCCTCCTCAAGGAGCACCCGGGCGCCACCGTCATCGGCGAGGTGAAGTGCTCGCAGACCCTCTACGACGACATCGCGAAGCACGGCGGCAAGCCGCTCGTATGGAAGACGGGCCACTCGCTCATCAAGACGAAGATGAAGGAGACCGGCGCGCTCCTCGCAGGCGAGATGAGCGGCCACATCTTCTTCGCCGACCGCTACTTCGGCTTCGATGACGCGATCTACGGCGGCCTCCGCCTCCTCGAGATCCTGGCCAAGGACCCGCGCTCGCTGAAGGAGATGCTCGCCGACGTCCCGGAGACGTTCTCGACGCCCGAGCTGCGCGTCGACTGCCCCGACGCCATCAAGTTCGCGGTCGTGGCCGCGGTCACGCGTCGCTACAAGGAGAAGGGCAACCCCGTCCTCGACATCGACGGCGCGCGCATCTCCTTCCCCACCACCGGCACCGCGCCCACGTGGGGCCTGGTCCGCGCCTCCAACACCGGCCCCATCCTGGTCATGCGCTTCGAGGCCGGTACCGAGGCGGAGCTCGCCGCGATTCGCGCCGAGGTCGAGGCCGTCGTCACCGAGGAGCGCGCGCGCGCTGCGAGCTGAGGCATGAGCGGGCCCATCGAGGTAGCGGCTCCCCGAAGCTGGACGATCGGCTCGCTCGTGAAGTGGGCCGTGGACGACTTCCGCGCGCGCGGCATCGAGAACCCGCGGCTCGATGCCGAGCTGCTGGTCGCGCATGCGCTGAAGATCGATCGCATGCGCGTGATCCTGGACAGCGCGCGACCGCTCGAGGGCGCGGAGCTCGGCGCGCTGCGCGATCTGGTGAAGCGGCGGCGCTCCTTCGAGCCCATCGCCTACCTGCGCGGGGAGCGCGAGTTCTACGGGCTGAAGTTTCGCGTCGACAAGCGCGTGCTGGTGCCGCGACCCGACACCGAGACGCTCGTCGACGCGGCGCTCGCGCGGAGCACCCACGTGTCGATGGCGATGCGGCAGCTCGATCTGTGCACCGGCTCGGGGTGCGTGGCCATCGCCATGGCCCGCCAGCGCCCCACCGCGCAGGTCTTCGCCTCGGACCTCAGCCCCGACGCGCTGGCGGTGGCACGGGACAACGCGCTCCGCCTCGGCGCTTACAATGTTGCGTTCTACACGGGTGATCTCTTCGCCCGGTTCGCGGGCCGCCGCTTCGACGTCATCACCGCGAACCCGCCCTACATCCCCACCGGCGACCTCGCGACGCTCATGCCCGACGTCCGGGACCACGAGCCTCGCCTCGCGCTCGACGGCGGTGCCGACGGGCTCGATCTCGTTCGCCGGATCGTCTCCGCCGCGCCCGAACACCTCGCGGACGGCGGACTGCTCGCCCTCGAGATCGGCGCCGGCGAGGCGCCCGACACCGCGAAGCTCCTCGAGGAGCGCGGCTTCGTGGAGGTGCGCAAGGACCGCGATATCGCGCGGATCGAGCGCGTGGTCAGCGGCGTCTGGCGCGTGCGATAATCCTCGCCTCCGTGCGGCTGCTCGCTCTCGTCTTCCTCTCGCTGGCGCTGCTGGCCGGGCCGCGACCGGCGCTCGCGCAGCGCCCGCCCGCCTCGCCGAGCCCGCCCCGCGCCGAGGATCTCGCGCGCGCCCGGTCGCTCGATCAGCAGGGCGCGCGGGCCTACGGCGACGGTCGCTACAACGACGCCATCCGTTACTTCGAGGAGGCGTATCGCCTCGGCGGGCCGCCGTTCGAGCTGTGGAACATCGCCAAGTGCCACGCGAAGCTCGATCAGCCCGACCAGGCTGCGGACTTCCTCGAGCGCTACCTCGCGACGCCCACCCTGCCCGCCGAGGATCGCGAGGAGGCGACGCAGCAGCTCGAGGCGCTGCGCCGGCGGCCGAGCACGCTCACGCTCGCGTCGACGCCCACCGGCGCCGCGGTGCTGCTCGACGGAAAGCCGGTGGAGGGGAGCCCGCGCACGCCGACGTCGTTCCTGGTGCCGCCCGGGCCGCACACCATCTCGCTGTCGGCGCCCAATCATGCGACCTCCCTGCAGACCATCGAGGCGCGCTACGGCCGCGCGATCATCCTCGACGTGCCGCTGGGCAACGAGCGTCGCCCGCCGCCGCCGCGCAATCCCTATTCGACCGCCGAGCCCGAGGACCGGCGCCTCGCGCTGCGCGCCCACGTCGGCGTGATGCTCCCTCGGTACGGGAGCGTGGGGGGCGCCGCCCAGGTCACCGGTACGCTGAGTGGCACGTACCGGTTCCTCGAGGCCGGCGCGACGGCTATCGAGGCGGGGCTGCTCTTCGCGGCGACCAGCGACTCCTGGGACAACACCGTCGGCGCCGAGCCCACGGCGGCGCCCTGCGGGACGTTGCAGAATGCACGCTCCGCCGCGGCGTACTCGGCGTTCGCGATGGCCGGCGCGAGCTGGGAGCTGGTCACCAAGCTGCGCCTGCACGCGCTGGGCGGCGCAGGCATCGCCGCCTACTCGGCCGACGATCTCGGGGGCGACCTCTTCGTGCCCGCCTGCAAGCCGAAGCCCGGCCCGCGCCCCGCGATGATCCTCGGCGCCGCGCTCGACTATTCGATCACGCCGCTGGTGCGCCTCTCGGCGCTGCCGCTGCTCCTCCAGCTCCAGCCCTCCTTCGAGGGGACGCGCAGCATCCCGCTCGACAGCAGCGGCATCTGGCTGCGCGCGACGATCGCGGTGGGTATTGGTGTCGATCTCTGACCGGGCGAGCTAGAAGGACGGGCGCTGAGATGGTGGCGACGCTCTTCGACTTCAACGGCGTGCTCGTCGACGACGAGTCCGTGCATCTTGCAGCCTTTCGCGAGGTCCTCGCGCCGCTGGGCGTGACGTTCGACGACGCGACCTACA
The DNA here is from genome assembly GCA_043736975.1 of Polyangiaceae bacterium. Classification (GTDB taxonomy): domain Bacteria; phylum Myxococcota_A; class Polyangia; order Polyangiales; family Polyangiaceae; genus Labilithrix. The sequence goes on along the minus strand of JAYTBL010000657.1, from coordinate 4,434 downwards.
GCGAGCGTTACCTCGGCTTCGACGACGCCGGCGCGTTCCGCGCGATGCTCGCCGATGCCGGGAGAACGGTGACGGAGAGCCTGGTCACCGAGCTGATCGAGGCGAAGATGCCGGTCTACATGGCCCGCATCGCGGGCTCGCTGGTGATCTTCGCGGGCGCGGCGGAGATCGTGCGGCGCCGGGCGGAGCGCGGGATCGTGGGCATCGTCTCGGGTGCGCTGCGGAGCGAGATCGAGCACTGCCTGGGCGTGATGGGGGTGCGCGAGCTCGTCGCCTTCATCGTGTCTGCCGAGGACACCGCGGCGTGCAAGCCCCATCCCGAAGGCTACCTCTTGGGGCTCGCCGAGCTCGCGCGCCGCGGGGCGCCGCGCACGGCGGTGGTCATCGAGGACTCGATCGCCGGCGTCGAGGCCGCGCGCAGCGCCGGGCTCCGCTGCGCGGCGGTCACGCACTCGTACCCCGCGGAGCGGCTGCGCGCCGCTGGGGCCGACGTGGTGGCGGCGACCCTCGCCGAGCTCACCGACGCGGTGCTCGAGCCCGCGTCATGAGGCCCGCGGCGGCGGTCACGGCGGCGCTGGCGATCGTCGCGGCGCTCACCGCGGGTACGGCGTCGCGCGCCGGCACGCCTGGCCCCGCGGTCGCCGCGCTTCCCACGCGCGCGGCCGACGGCTGGCGCGCCGCCGGGCACGACGCCGTTCGCGGCATCACCATCGGGCCGATCGAGAACGCGTACCACCCTGGCGTCGGCTACGGCAGCCCGGCCTACGCACGCACCCTCGACGAGTGCGTGCGCAGCGGCGCCACCTGGGTGGCGATCACCCCCTTCGGGCGCGTCGGCGATCTCGTTGGGCGCGGGGTCGATCCGTCGTTCGAGCAGCCCTTCGCGAAGAACAAGGAGGATGTGCGCCGCGCCATCACCATGGCGCACGCGCGCGGCCTCGCGGTGATGCTGGTGCCGCACTTGTGGGTCGAGTCTGGCGAGTGGCGCGCGAAGATCGAGCCGCCCACCGACGCCGCGTGGGAGGCGTGGACCCGCAGCTACGCGGCCTTCGTGCGCGGCTGGGCGGAGGTCGCGGAGAGCACGCACGTCGAGCTGCTGTCGGCGGGCGTCGAGCTGCGCTCCTGGGTGACCACCACGCGCGCGACCACCTTCGCGGCGCTGATTCGCGAATTGCGGAGAATCTACAAGGGTTCCATCACCTACTCGGCGAACTGGGACGACGTCGAGCACACGCTGATCCTCGCGGAGCTGGACGTGATCGGCGTCAACGCCTTCTACCCGCTCGCCGACAAGGACGGCGCGCCCTTCGAGACCCTGCTCGAGGGCGGCAAGCGCGTGCAGGCGCGGGTGCGCGAGCTCGCAGAGATCTGGCACAAGCCCGTGCTCTTCACGGAGATCGGCTACACGACGCGGCGCGACCCGGCCATCCGTCCCTGGGAGTGGCCGGACAGCATGAAGGGCGTGGTGATCGACGAGGTCGCGCAGGCCGACGCCTACCGCGCGCTCCTGGCGCCGCTCCTCGACGAGCCGCGCTTCATGGGCTTCTTCGTGTGGCGCGTGTACGCCGACCCGGATGACGTCTCGCAGGAGGCGGAGTGGGGCTTCTCCCCCCGCGGCAAGCTGGCGGAGCTGGTGGTGCGCGACGCGTTCGCGGCGTCGTGGGCGGGCGATGCCGTCAAGAAACGCGGGTGGGCGCCCGCGGCGCGGGTCCCCGGCCTCTTGCCCTGACTGGCAGCTCGGCCCGGGATCTCCCAGGGACTTGGCCCCCCGCGCTCTGCGTTTCGTACGATCCGCACGGCGATGCCCACGCTCCTCAAGGCCATGTTCTTCGCCGGCTCGCTCGCCGCGGGATCGTGGCTCGGCCTCGGGAAGCCGACCGTCGAGGAGGGACGCACGCTGGTGGCGCAGGCCAAGGCGAGCGCCGATGCGCAGGCCCAGGCGAACGCGTCCGCAAAGGCCGAGGCCGAGGCCCGCAAGGGCGGCGACCGCCCCGCCGACCTCGGGCCGCTCCCCCAGCTCCACGATCCCAGCAATTTTCCGAGCCCCCGCCCCTGGCCCGAGCTGAACCCCGACGCCAGTCTCACCAAGGCCTGGATGGTCGCCGAGGGGCCGAAGTACGCGCCCGGCAACGGTCGCCGCCTGATCACGCTCACCTTCGACGACGGTCCCTTTCCCGAGACCACGCCCGCCGTCCTGCGCGTGCTCGCGAAGCACAAGGTGCATGCTGCATTCTTCGTGATCGGCCGCTACCTCGACGGCGACGAGCCGCGCGCGGTAGCCTCGCGTGAGACGCTGCAGCAGGTGGTGGCGGCGGGCCATCTGGTCGGCAACCACACCCACGATCACGCGAAGCTGACCGGCGTGACCCACACCCAGGTGCTCGAGCAGATCGATCAGGGCGCGGCGTCGATCGAGCGCGCGACCGGCAAGCGGCCCATCCTCTTCCGACCGCCCTTCGGCGAGCTCGACGACTTCGGGCGGGCCGCGGTGCGCGAGCGCGGGCTCGATCTGCTGCTGTGGAGCGTCGAGAAGTCGGACATGAAGCGTGGCGACTCGCACGAGATGTTCCGCGAGCTGGTGGGGCAGATCGAGTACAAGGAGGGCGGGATCGTGCTCATGCACGACATCCGCTGGACGTCGATCTCCGCGCTGAAGGAGCTGCTCGGCTGGCTCCACGATCATCGCTGGGACCCCAAGCACCCGGCGCGGCTCGGCTACGAGATTGTCGACCTGCCGTCCTACCTGCGCGAGGTCGCGGCCGCGCCGCTGCCCTATGCGTCACGTGACGAGCTGGAGAAGGCGCGCCAGACGAAGTCGCTCAGCCGCCGTTGATCGACTCGCAGACCGACGCTTCCTTGCCCACGAACTTCCCTTCGCGCGCCTGGACCTCGCAGTAGCCGCCCGAGCGGATCTGGTCGACGTACTGTACGACCGCGGCGTTCGACCACTCGCGCGTTCCGTCGAAGCGGGCCCGGAGGACGCCGTTCTTGTCGATGATCCAGGTCTCCGGATAGAGCGTGGTGCCCCACTTGCCGGTGACGTTCTTCGCGTCGGGATCGATGAGGACCACGAACGGCGGCTCCTCCTTGAGGACGGCCTTGAGTGTGTCCGAGGCGTCCTGCGCCGTGTCATCGGTGGAGATGGTGATGACCGCGACGTCGTCCTTGGGCTTCAGGATGCGCGCGAGATCGGCGATCTCGGGCATCTCCTCCATGCAGGGCCCGCAGGTCTTGGTCCAGAAGTTCAGCACGATGACCTTGCCCTTGTACATCTCGAGCGAGACCTCGTGCCCCTTGATGTCCTTGAGCTTGAAGTCGGGCGCGGTCTTCTCGTAGCCCGCGTAGTTCGGCTTGAGGAGGCAGGTGGCGCTGCAGCGACGGCGGCCCTCGCCCTCCTTGGCCACCGCGACGAAGCTGTAGACGCCGATGGCGGCCACGATCACGAACATCACGTGGGCCAGGGGCGCCAGGGGGCTCTTCTCGTCGGACTTGCTCACGGCGGAGAGTCTACTCCGGCTGGCGCCGCCGTGGTACCGGATGGCCCCCATGCATTCTTCCGAAGGCAAACCGCAGCGCGCGGTGCTCGTGGCCGTGCACCTCCCCGACGCGGATGACCTCGAGTTCCGTTCGAGCGTCGAGGAGCTGGAGCGGCTCGTCTCCACGCTCGGCTACCGCACCATCGCCAAGGTCACCCAGACCCGCTCGCACCTCGAGGCCGCGGCGGTTCTCGGCGAGGGAAAGCTGAAGGAGCTCGGCGAGATCACCGGCGGAGACGGGCACGTCGGCTCGACCGCGCCCAAGAAGAAGGACAAGGCGCGCCTGAAGCGCGAGGCCCTCGCCGCGGGGGACGACGACGACGGCGAGGACGACGAGGTCGAGCGCGACGAGGACGGCGAGGTCAGCTCCAAGGTCGAGCTCGTCGCCGTCGATCACGATCTCTCGCCGAGCCAGGCGCGCAACCTGGAGCGCGCGACGGGCGCGCAGGTGCTCGATCGCACGGGCGTCATCATCGAGATCTTCCATCGCCACGCCAAGAGCCGCGAGGCGCGCCTGCAGGTCGAGATCGCGCGCCTCAACTACACGGCGCCGCGCATGCGCGAGTCACCGGGCGGCAAGGAACGGCAGCAGGGCAAGGGCGCCGGCGAGGCCGCGCTCGAGCTCGATCGCCGGAAGGTGCGTGATCGCGTCGCCGAGCTCCGCGAGGAGCTCGCCGCGGTCCAGCGCGATCAGGACGTGCGCCGCTCGCACCGGCGGCAGGCGCGGCGCATCGCGCTCGTCGGCTACACCAACGCCGGCAAGTCCTCGCTGATGCGCGCGCTCACCGGGAGCGACGTTTACGTCGAGAACAAGCTCTTCGCCACCCTCGACACCACGGTCCGCGCGCTGCACCCCGAGCCCAAGCCGCGGATCCTGGTGAGCGACACCGTCGGGTTC